>JBJXGM010000149.1:0-13469 GCA_046155985.1 Myxococcaceae bacterium
GTTCGGTTGGGCGTTGGAGCCGGCATCGGACGTACCTCCCTTGTTTGAGCGCGATATGCGTTCAGAAATCAAGATGCTGGACTTCCGCCGCTGCGTTTGTCGAATATGCGCCGGTCGCGGCGCCGGCTGCCGCTTCGCCAAAGTTGGAGGTCTCGTGAATTCTCGAACTGCAAACAACCCTGACAGGTGTCCCCAGTCCCGGCGGGCGGGTGCGTGACTCCGCAATGACGCCTACGCGGCCGTGACTTTCTCCCACGCCGTCTTGAGTTCTTCGAGCGTCCAAACGTCGGCACCTTGGTGCTCGACGCCAGGCGTCTCTTCCATGCGGTAAGCAAAGACGCGACGGCCCTGCACGCCGATGATTTGGCCGTTAACGCCATCGGCAAGCGGCGAAGCCAGAAACACCACGACGGGACTCACCCATTGGGGGCCGAGGTCGGTCTCGTTCGCGCCTTGAAGGGCAGGGACGTCTAACGTCATGCGCGTCAGGGCGATGGGTGCAATGGCGTTGACGCGAATCCGGTACTTGGCGAGCTCAATGGCCATCGTCCGGGTGAGTCCGTAGATGCCGGCCTTTGCCGCGGCGTAGTTGGCTTGGCCAAAGTTGCCCAGCAGGCCCGACATCGACGTCGTATTGACGATGGCGCCGCGAGCGCCCTGCGCCTTGAGGTGGCGGGCGGCAGCCTGCGAACAGAAAAACGTGCCCATGAGGTGCACGTCGAGCACGGCGCGAAAATCTTCCTCGGTGAGGTTGAGCAGCGTGCGGTCGCGCAGAATGCCGGCGTTGTTGACGAGTACATCGAGGCGGCCGAAGTGCTTGACTGCTGTGGCCACAAGGGTGTCTGCGCCTTCGCGCGTGGCGACAGACTCGGTGTGCGCTGCGGCCTCGCCGCCGTTGTTTCGAATCTCGCCGGCAACGTTTTCCGCAGCCAGGCCACTGTGGCCGCTGCCTGCGCGGTCAGAGCCCAAGTCATTCACGACAACACGCGCACCGGCTTTGGCGAATGCCAGCGCGTGCTGACGCCCAAGGCCGCCTCCTGCGCCCGTGATGGCGACGACTTTTCCGTCGAAATGGCCCATGGGCCCCGGTCACTACGCCGGAAGGGCGTGCGAGTACCAGCGCCGAATCGCGCGGCGAATCGATTGTTCACCGGCCAGGCAATAGACGATGGGAATGCCGCAGGCCGAAGTGAGTTCTTCGAGTTTGCGCAAATCGGTCGGGTCGGCGGTGGCGACGCGCAAAAGAGGCGCACCTTCGTCCCATTCCACAGGAAACACACGAAACCGTTCCGCCCAGTCTGGCGGCAAGGCGCGTGTGGCGGAAGGCGGCGTGGGCATCGCATCGAGGTCGACCCACGGCACGCGGAGCTGCTTGGCCAAAAAGCAAGTGACTTGGTGCTCGGTGATGTACCCGAGTTCGACAAGCAGCGTGCCGATGCGGCGCTTGCGATTCCTTTGATGCTCCAACGCCACGTGAAGCTGCTCTGGCGTCACGCTTCCAGCTTCGATGAGCCACTGTCCCAACGGCTTGTGGGCCATCCAGTGCCCGATCGTGCAATCCCGCATCGCGATGTCCTCCTGAACGAGGTCGGTCAAGGTACGCGCGCAAGGTTGGACCGCAAGAATCACGGCGTGTCGCAGGGTGTATCAGCGTGTCATGCGTTTGGGTTTCGGCGTTTCTGTCGCGGGCTTAGGTGTTGCGCGGACCAGCTGAAGCAGCTCGTGCGGATGAAGCTCTTTGTCGCCGGGCGCTTCAAGAACCGCTTTTCGCCACGCTTCGGGGATGGCCGACTCGCCGTGCACCGCGCCGAGCAATGCGCCGGTCACCGCGCCGTTGAGATCGGTGTCACCACCTCGGTTGACGACGTCGACGAGCGCGTCTTCGAAAGAGCGCTGCTGGGCCAGCTGAAAGAACGCAAGACGGAATGGGACTTCGACACGATCGAGATTGCGAAAAAGATGGAGGTCGGGCCCGTAGAGTTCTGGGTCAGATGTTCTGGCAAGCGAGAGGCTCTTGCGGATGTCGGCCAACGCGGCGTGGACCTCCACTGCCCAGACAGGAATTTCAAGCAACAGCCGCTCGGTGGCCAACACCAGCGCTTCATCGACGGCTTCGAAAAGGCCTGCAGGGTCGACGGTGGGGGCGGAAAGCGCCAATGCGTGAGCGATGGCCGTGGCCATCGCCGACTGCGAAAGTTGGCAGCGCGGGTGGTAGTGCGTCAGTGAACCGTCGCCCCCCACTGCTCGCTCGAGCTCTGCCGGGGTCTGCCGCGAAAAAAAAACGGCCAATGGGGCTGCGCGCGGCAAGGCACCGGGCCCCGCAACGCGTCTTTGCGAGTCAATCCAAGCCGTCTTGCCTGGCTGGGGCCCCTGGATATCGAGCACCTGCGTTGTGAACGCTTCAGGGTTTGGAAACTTGAGTCGCCATGCCCGATAGCGGCGCAACGCGTCTTCTGGATGAAAGGCGAGCAAGGCGACCAAACTGGCGGATAAGCAAGTCGCCATTTGTGTCGGCTCGCCCACCTGTCCGGCCTTGAGGCTAAACGGGCCACGTCCTTCGATGGTGTTGTGACCGCGCACTTGCTCGACAAAAGGCGGTGACACAAAGCGCTTGCCCTTGTGGGTGACGCCCAATGCTTCGCCGACCGCGAGGCCCAAGAGCGCACCACGGGCTCGAGGTTCCCAATAGTCTGGCGGTGCCGGCTTTCGAACGGGCCCCATGGGCACAACGCTACCCTGGAACGGGTCTGGCGTGAGCGGAACGCGTCCGCTAGAAGTCACGGCATGACGGAGATTGCCAAAGTCGTTGCTCGGGAAATTCTCGACTCGCGTGGAAACCCCACCCTCGAGGTTGACGTTTTCTTGGAGGGCGGCGCGATGGGACGCGCGGCTGTGCCTTCGGGCGCTTCAACTGGGGAGCACGAAGCCCTGGAACTGCGGGACGGTGACCCGAAACGCTACCTGGGCAAGGGCGTCAAGAAGGCGGTGGCGAACGTGATGAACGCGCTTGCGCCCGAAATCATTGGAATGGATGCCGCCGACATCGCCAGCGTGGACCGCGCGATGCTCGCTCTCGATGGAACGCCCACCAAAAGCAAACTCGGCGCGAATGCGATTTTGGGTGTTTCGATGGCCTGCATGCGGGCCGCGGCAGAGGCACATGGCCTGCCGCTGTGGCGCTACGTGGGCGGCGCGAACGCGTGTCTCTTGCCCGTGCCGATGATGAACATTTTGAATGGCGGTGCGCATGCGGACACGCGCGTTGACGTTCAAGAGTTCATGGTGTTGCCGCTGGGCGCCCCGACTTTTGCGGAAGCGCTGCGATGGGGTGCTGAGATTTTTCACGCGCTGAAGAAAACGCTCAAGGGGCGCAAGTTGGCGACCGGTGTTGGAGACGAAGGCGGGTACGCGCCGGACCTCCCGACCAACGAAGAAGCGCTGAAACTCATCAGCGAGGCCGTTTCTGCCGCGGGTTTTTCTCTCGGGACGCAAATTGGCCTGGCTCTCGACGTGGCGGCGAGCGAGTTCTATGACCGCAATACAAAGACGTACCGCTTGAAGGGCGAGGGCAAATCCTACGATGCAGCGGGGCTGGTCCAATACTACCGGGAATTGAGCACGCGCTACCCCATTGTTTCCATTGAAGACGGCATGGCGGAAGACGACTGGGACGGATGGAGTCAACTGACCCGCGCGCTGGGCGATCGGCTTCAGCTGGTGGGCGACGACCTTTTTGTCACCAACGTTGAGCGGCTGTCGCGCGGCATCTCTCAGCGCATCGCAAATTCGATTCTGGTGAAGGTCAATCAAATTGGCTCGCTGACCGAGACAGTCGAAGCCGTGCGAATGGCGCAGCGCGCGGGCTACACGGCTGTGATGAGTCACCGCTCCGGCGAAACCGAAGACACGACGATTGCAGACCTGGCGGTGGCGCTGGACTGTGGGCTCATCAAGACGGGCTCGGCGTCGCGAACCGACCGCGTCGCCAAGTACAACCAGCTCTTGCGCATCGAAGAGCAGCTGGGCGCGACGGCGCGCTACGCCGGGCGCTCAGCGCTTAAAGTGCTTTCGACGTGAAGCCTCGCATCCTCGTTTCCAACGACGATGGCTACCAATCCGAGGGAATTATTGCCCTCGTCGAAGCGATGGCGGACATCGGCGACGTCTGGGTGGTGGCGCCGGAGGCAGAACAAAGCGCGGCCTCGCACGCCATCTCGCTTCATCGGCCGCTGCGCATTCGCGAGGTGAAGCCCAGGTGGTGGGCCGTGGGCGGCACGCCGACGGACTGCAGCTACCTCGCGATTCATCACATCATGAAAGACGCGTTACCAACCCTCATGGTGTCTGGCATCAACCACGGCGCAAACTTGGCAGATGACGTGACGTATTCCGGAACAGTCGCCGCTGCGATGGAAGCCCGTTTGCTGGATGTTTCGGCAATTGCATTCAGCCTTGTCGCGCGACCGCCGTTTGATTTTGGACCTGCGGCACGTTTCGCGGCCGCGCTGGTGCGCGCAGCGTTCGCACAAGCGACAGGTGCCCCTTTCTTGTTGAACGTGAACATTCCCGCTGGAGAGCCCCGGGGTTATGCCATCACCAAACTGGGCAAGCACAGCTACGGGGCAGGCGTTGTCGACGCCAAAGACCCCCGCGGGCGAACGTACTTTTGGATTGGCGGGAACGAATACGAACACCAAGACATCCCTGGAAGTGACTGCAATGCCATTTTTGACGAGCGCAAGGTGTCGGTGACGCCGCTGCAGCTCGACCTCACGGACGAAGACTTGCTGACGCCGCTGAGGCAATGGCGTCTTGAGGGCTTTTCGCGGTGAAGGCTTGGAAGGGCACCGCCTTGCTGCTGGCGGGTACTGCGTGCATGCCCAGTGTGATGCGCCCCCACCGACCCGTGCCGGGCGATGGAGAGCTTTCCACCGTGGCGTGTGTCACGGTCGCGGAGGGTGAAACGCTTTACCGGTTGGCCATGCGGCTTGGCACCACCCCAGAGGCGCTTGGGCAGGCGAATGGGATTTCAGACCCACGCGATTTGAAAATGGGACAGCGGTTGTGCGCGCCCGAAGGAGCCATGGCCGGGCCCCGGCCGGCGCCCCCAGCCTTGGGCCTGTCTCAGGGGCGATTCGCCTGGCCCCTTCGGGGCGTCTTGTATGGGCGTTTCGGGAAGCGTGGCGACGAACACCATGATGGCATTGACCTCGCCGCACCACTCGGTACCCCCGTTCGTGCCGCGGCGTCAGGCAATGTGATGTTTGCCGGTGAAAAGCGTGGCTACGGGAAGCTTATCCTCGTCGAGCACGAAGCCCCCTGGGTGACGCTCTATGCGCACAACCACGAGTTGCGCGTGAAGGAAGGGGCTCGTGTGCAGGCGGGGGACGTCATCGCGACGGTGGGCGAAAGTGGTCGCACGACGGGGCCGCACCTGCACTTCGAGGTCAGGCAAGGCGGAAAACCGGTCGACCCACTGCCACTTTTGGGACCACTGCCGCGGAGCGAGGGCCCTTCCGCTACAGCCGCAGTGCGACGCCAAACAATGCGTCGAGTCCCAGCGTCACAAATGCGCCCGGCTGGGTGGCGATAATCGAAGGCCCAAATCGCAGCCGAAGCGTGAGCGACACGTTCGGGGTGGCGAAGTACTCCATGCCGCCCCCCATGAGAATCGGGATGGCCGCGAAGAAGGAACTGATGACGTTGAACGCCAGCGGCAAATCGATGCCCGCATGAACCGCCAATTCGGGAATCACAAAGAAAGCGATGGTGAACTTGAGCGGCAAGAAAATGCCAAACGTCGCGCCGCCGAAGCGGTTGAAATACGTGTAGAGGCCCGGCTCAAACTCAAGACCCGCGCGCATGCGCCCATTTTGCCCCAGGAGAAAACGCAAGATGCCCTGTAGGCGCAGGCCAGGCGCAATGTTGGTGATGTACTCGGCCCCATAGAGGAAAGAAAAGCGTCCTCCCAGGTCGAACTTGGCGCTTTGTCCTGCCAAAATCGCCGCTGAGATTCCGGGGTAGCCGGCCTGAAAATACAAAGCCGTCGTGCCGCTTCCAAGTGTCTTGGCAGAGGCAGCCGACCAGCTCGGCGCACCACCGCGGCGCCCTCCCGACGGCGCTTCGTCCTGGGCCAGCGCCATGCTTCCCCAAACGGAGACCAGCAACAGCAGGTGTTTAGAGCGAATCACGTGTCCTCCTTGGAACTTTCCCTGTCCTTACTTCACTTCGTCGTGTTCGCTGAAGCCTTGGTTTCGCTAACATCGTCGCTGCCCATGCGCGTCTGTGTGCCGATGGTTGCGCTGAGTCTCATCGCCGTGGGGTGCGAGAAGCGCGCCAGCGCTTTGGACGAAGTCGAAGGCATTTACCTGCGAGCTCAAAACGCGTTTCTGTTGGGCAAGTTTGATGATGCGCTGGCGGAGTATGGAGAAGTGGCGAAGCGGCAGCCGGACCACCCCCGTCTGCCGGCAGCGCGAGGCGAAGCGCTGCTCGCGCTGGGGCGCTTTCGCGATGCCGCCCTCGATTTCGAGCGGGCCATCGTGCTCGACCCCAAACGCGCCACCAACCATGCGCGGCTTGGATTCGCGCGCGCCCAAGTTGACGACCCACGCGCCCAGGCCGCGAGCGAGGAAGCAGTTCGCCTCAATCCGGACGATGCCTTGGCCCATGAGACGTTGGGCGAACTGGCACGGCGACGCAAAGCCTGGCCTTTGGCTGCACGCGAATTCGAAGCGGCGGCTCGACTTCTCACAGGGGTGGAACGCCAGCGTCTGGCGATGGCGGCGCTGCGGGCTTGGCAGGGAGCCGGAGACGTCGAAGCGCTTTTGCGTTTGGCGAAAGCCGAGCAGGCCGGCGGACATGCCTCGGTCGAACTTCTGACAGCTGCGGGGGAGACCCTTTTGGGGGGTAACGCGTTGGCGTTGGCCGCCGAGAGCTATCGCGCTGCCGCGCAACTCGCGAAGCGTGACCCCACGTTGCTTGAGCTGGCAGGCGAAATTGAGGTGCGTCGCGGCCAGACCGACTTGGCGCAGAAAGACTTTGAAGCTTCACTGGCGGTCAAGGACCGGACCACTGTGCGCGTGGCCCTTTTGCGCTTGGCCCTCCAGCGGGGTGACAAGGCCATCGCGGAAGAGCAACTCAAGAAGGCTTTGGAAGTCGCCACCGGGAGCGACCCCCGAGAGACGCAAGAGTTGGCCGATGGGCTTGTCCGGATGGGTCGAAAACGCGATGCGCTGCTGCTGTTGGACAACCTTTCCGCAGAACCTGGAATGCGCCCCAATGTGAAGGTTCAGCAGCGCACGGCCGAACTCGCCAAACAACTTGGTGAGCGAGACATTCTTCGCGTCGCGTGCGCGAGACTGCGCGATGCGGATGCGGGCGTGCCGCAAGGCTGCCCGTGAGTGAGGGCCCTTAGACCGGTTCCAGGAGACCGGTCTTAAGCCCGAGCGTCGAGCATCTTGCGATAGACGCCCACCACGCGCCCCAAAATCATCGTCGAGCGAAACTCGGCCTTGTCGACATAGATAGGTCGCATCGTGGCGTTGGCCGGCTGAAAGCGTACGCGGTCGCCTTCGGGGTAGTAGCGCTTCACGGTCGCCTCATCCTCAATCAAGGCAACAACGATTTCGCCCGACTGGGCGTTCGCCGCTTTTCGAACGAAGAGGTAATCGCCATCGAAGATGCCGTCTTCAATCATCGAGTCGCCCTTGACGCGCAGCGCGAACACTTCGCGTCCGTTTCCGCCCAGCAAGAAGCTGTCGATGCGCACCGAGTCTTCGACATTTTCGACCGCAAGCAGGGGAGCACCCGCGGCCACGCGACCCAGTACTGGAATTTCGATCAAGTCTGCGTCCTGACGTTTGCCCAAACCGAGCACCAACCGGGCGCGCTTTGTGGCGACAAGCGAGCGGCTTTGTTGCTCGCCGCGGGTGACGTAGCCCTTTCGCTCCAACGCTTTGAGGTGGTCGTTGACCCCGTTCGTGGAACGGATGTCCATGTGCTCGCCGATTTCGCGAATGGTCGGCGGGAAACCCCGGCCTTCGGTTTCTTTCACGATGAAGGTGAGAATCTGTTTTTGTCTGTCGGTCAGCTCTTCCATGGGGTGGCTCCCGGCTTGGAACGAAACAAAATTTCAGTGCCGAGGCTGCCTGAACGGGCGTGTAGAGTCAAACTTTGATTGCAACGCAGTGGCGTCCGATGTCCCCTGGGATAGTCTCCCGGCCGGCGTGCGCTCCGTGCTCCAAATGGCTCGTGTTCTCTGGGTGTTGGCCGTTTTTTCGGCGTGCGCCTCGACGTCATTTCGTGAGGGCACCGTCCGCAAACCGCAAGTTCGCTACAGCGTTGGCCAGGTTTCTGCGGCCTGGACGCTCGTTCGGGTCAGTGAGACCGACCTCGCGTACCTTGCCAAATCCAGCAGCCATTCTTTGGCCGTCAATGCCACTTGCGAAGGGCATGATGACCCGCCTCTCGAGGCGCTCACCCAGCACCTTTTGATTGGCTTTACCGACCGCGAACTCGTCGCCGAAGAGAAGATGACGATTGATGGTCGGGCCGGACATCGGAGTCACTACAAAGCCACATTGGATGGGGTTCCGGTCGAGCTGGCGTTCGTGGTCGCGAAGAAGGACGGGTGCGTCTACGACTTTACGTATTTGGCGCCAGTGGGACGGTTTGCGGAGCACCTGCAAGACTTCGAAGCGTTGTGGCAAGCGTTTCACGCGGAGGAGCGCTGATGGAGACATCGCCGCCCCCGGCGCAAGAGCCTCTTGAGGAGGGTTTCTCGGAGCTGGTTCAGCAGGAAATCGAAGCGCTCTTGCCGTGGTCGGTGAAGGTTCGGCGTTGGGTGGAGTCATTGGGTGCACTCACCGTCATGACGGGGCGCACGCTGCGGCGCGCGTTTCGTCGCCCGTTCGAGTGGAACGCCTTCGCCTATCAGGTGGAAATGCTGGGCGAACGTTCGCTGGGCATCGCGTTGCTGACGGCGGTTTTCGCGGGGCTGGTCATTTCACTTCAATTTGGTTTCTTTCTCGGCAAGTTTGGCGTGCAGCACACCGTTGGGCGTGTGGTGGCGCTCACGCTGTTCCGGGAACTCGCCCCCGTGTTGACGGCGCTCACGGTGGGCGGGCGTGTGGGTTCCGGCATTGCGGCAGAGCTGGGTTCGATGACAGTCACCGAGCAGGTCGACGCCATTCGTGCGTTGGGTGCCGACCCGCTCAGAAAACTGATGGTGCCACGCGTGCTGGCTTGCCTGCTCATCATGCCGGCACTGACTGTGTTGGCCGATGTTTTTGGGATGATTGCCGGCGCCACGGTGGTCAGCGTCTACTACGGCATTCCCTATAAACAGTTTTTTCGCTCGGCACTCGACAGCCTGGAGATGCTGGACTTCGCCTCAGGCGTGTTCAAAGGGCTGGTGTTCGGGGGCATCATCGGCATTGTCGGTTGCTACAAAGGTTTCACGGTCACCGGCGGGACCGAGGGCGTGGGCCAGGCAACGACTCAAACGGTGGCAATCGCCTCGGTCGCGGTCTGTCTGTCCGACTTCTTTTTGACCAAGATTCTGCTCGCTCTGGAGAGTTAGTGCTCCGACCCGAACGTACTGACACCGCTGCGGCGGCCGATCCTCTCGCTGCGACGCGCAGCCTCGTCGCTTGCGCTGCTCGACGTGCCGACAGGCACGCCTGTGCTGCGCGCTCCTCGTGTGCGCCGTCTCGCTTCGGTCTCTGCCGCCTCGCTGGGATCACTACGTTCGGGTCGGAGCACTAGATGGCCGAACTCCTTCAGCGGCGGTCGGCCATCGAGTTTCATCGCCCGAATGCGGGCGAAGACCTGATTCACTTCGCGGGTCTCTACAAAGCCTTTGGCACAAAGCGGCTGTACGAAGATTTGGAGTTGACCGTCCGCGCCGGTGAAACGTTGACCGTCATCGGGGGCTCTGGGTCGGGGAAGAGCGTTTTGCTCAAGTGCCTGATTGGCCTCATGTACCCGGACCGCGGTGAGATCTTCTTTGAAGGGCACGATGTGATGCAGTTCAACGACGAGCAGTTCCTTCAAGTGAGGCGGCGGGTCGCGATGGTGTTTCAGGGTTCGGCGCTGTTTGACTCGCTGAGTGTCGGTGAGAACATCGCTTACCCGCTGAGGGAGCATTTCCCGACGATGTCTCCTGAGGAGGTGCGCGAGCGCGTGGCGCACAAGTTGTCGCTGGTGAATCTGCCGGGGATCGAGCAGATGCGGCCTTCGGACTTGTCGGGCGGTATGCGCAAGCGTGTCGGTTTGGCCCGCGCCATTGCGACTGATCCCGAAGTCATCTTGTGGGACGAGCCGACCACCGGGCTGGATCCCATCAGCGTTCGTGTCATCGATGGGCTCATCAATTCGATGAAGAAGCAACTTGGGTGTACATCGATTGTGGTGACGCACGACATGGAGAGCGCGTTCGCGGTGTCCGATCGCATTGCGATGTTGGCCAACCGCCGCGTCGTTCAAGTCGGCACCGTGGAAGAAATGAAAGCGTCCCGTGTGCGCGAAGTGCGCGCTTTTCTGGACGCGCGGTTTGGTTCTCAACGAGCGAGTGCGTGACATGAGCGACACCCCGACCCCCGAAACTCCGACGCATCGTGAAAAGCGGCTGGTGGTCCGTGCGGGAATTTTTGTCGCCATCGCCTTGTTGTTGGCGGCCCTTGTTGTCTTGTTCATCGGCCGGGAGCGTCGCTATTTCGACCGGCAGGTGATGTACCGCGCCGCGTTTGAGAACGTGGAAGGTTTGAAAAAGGATTCGCCGGTGTGGCTCGGAGGCCTCGAAGTAGGGCGTGTCTCCAACATTCGCTTTGCTGAGGACTTGGGCGATCAGCGCATCGAAGTGCAGATCGAACTGTCGCGTCAGTATTCCGACCGTGTGCGTCAAGACTCGATTGCACGCCTCGCCAGCCGGGGTGTCTTGGGCGATCGGGCCATCGACGTTTCACTGGGGACGCCAGAGTCGCCGCCGATTCCCGTCGGCGGATTCATTGCGATTGGCTCCTCGGGCGATTTGTCGTCCTTGATGAAGGCCGCGGGTCGCGTCGTCGATGACGCCACCGCGATTACAGGGACCCTGCGCACAGCCGTTGCTGCGTACGGCGACCCCAAGTTGGCGCGCGACGTTGCCGGCGCAGTGGCGAGTCTGCGGCAAGTGCTCGACGGTGTCGCCACCGGGGAGGGCGCGCTGAACGCGTTGGTGTTCGATCCACGCACCGGGAGCGAAGTGCGCACCTTGGTGAGCAACGCCCAGAAGGCGGCGCGCAGCGTCGATTCCGCGGTGACGCACTTGGACGGCATCTTGGAAGAAGTTCACCAGGGCCGGGGCGGCGCGCATGCGCTGATTTACGAGCGAGAAGGCGCCCAGGCCGTCGCGGATATTGGTCAGGCCGCAGCGGAACTCGCGACGATCTTGAAGGGTGCGCGCCAGAGCAAAGACGGCGCGGTCTACCAACTGGTCTATGGGGATGCCCGAGAAATGTTTGCTGACTTGGGCGCCGCTGCGGCCGACCTTCGCAAAGTGACGCACACCATCGCTTCAGGGAAGGGTTCGATTGGCGCGCTGATCAACGACCCCACGCTTTATGACGACCTCAAGCAGGTTTTGGGCAATGTGAAGCGCAACCGTGTGCTGCGCGCACTGGTGCGCATGTCCATCACGAACCAAGAAGACCTCGGGCAAATTGGTCAGACGGCGGGTAAGCCTCCCAAAGCGCCACCGACAGACGACTAACGTCGATGGTTCACGCAGCGCCCGGACCGAGCGCTTGTCGGGCCATTGCGCCCTACAAACCAAAGTCGAACCCGCGAAGCCTAGGGCGAAATGTGCGTTCTTCAAGCAGTTCAAGGGTTTCGAGCGCCTCCAACGTTGCGAGTGTTTCGCGGCGGGGAAGCTCGCTGAGGGTGAGCAAGTCCGCAACGGTCTTCGTGCCGTCTGCTGCAGCCAAAAGCGATGCTTGGGCGCCGCCAAGCGTGACCCAGTGGTGCGCGATTGCGGACGTTGCCGTTGGCCAGAGCAGGCGTGCCGGGGGCATGCGCGCCTCCAGCGGCTCGAGGGATTGCGTGGCCACGAGCCCCTGAAGTACCCAGTCGCCGGGTCGCTGTTCAGGCACGTCGGGCAGCGGGGTGGCGTCGGAGAAGCGCCGCGTGAAAACGTATTCACCGGTTTCCCAAGTGAAAGTGTCCCACATGTACGTCCGAACCTGCTCCGGACGGGCGCTGCGCCGCAACTCAAAGACTTTGCCCGATGCGTCGGGCGTCCTCGCCCGAACGGCAATCGGTTGCCCGCTGCGAACCAAGAATTCGCGCGTGCCGTTTCGACCACTGAGCGAGAGTTCTCCCGCTTCTTTGTTCCTTGCAAGCGCCCAAAAAAGTCGAGCACTGCCCCCCAACGGGTCAGCCCCCAACGGACCTCGAAATCCTGCATCCAGCGGCGATGCGCTTGCCGCGGCGGTTCGGGCGAGGCGAGTGAACTCCTCGTCGAGGGCGAGGAGTTCCTCCTCAGACTCCTCTTCGTCGAAATAGGCTTCCGCCGGTGCTGCAGGGGGCTGTTGTGGGCCCGGCGACTTCAGCCGCTCGATGGCCAACAAGAGATCGCCCATGGGGAACGGCTTTTCGAGAAACGCGCGGGCACCGAAAACGCGTTCAGCTTCGCGGGCCGCATCGCTGCCGCGGAAATGGCCGCTCATCGCAATGGCAGGTGTGCCTCGGGAGCGCAGATGGGAAAGCACCTGATTCCCGTGAATGTCCGGCAGCTGCAAGTCGACGACGCCGGCGTCAAAACGCTCCGTCGACAGCAGCGCCAGCGCGGTCAAGCCACTGGAGACGGCGCGCACCACGTGCCCGTGTGAACTCAGCGCGGAGGCAATGAGCGCGGCCAGTTCAGGGCTGTCTTCGACGACAAGCACGCGGGCCATGGCTCAGGACGGTATAGCATCACCCCATGGACGTTCAGGGCTTCCACCATCTGGCGATACAGGTAACCAACTTGGAGGTTTGCTCCGCCTTCTACCGCGACGTTTTGGGGCTACCGGAGTTGACGAGGCATTTTGCGATCGACGGTACGCTTCGCAGCATCTGGCATCGCGTGGGCGAGGGATTCTTGGCGATCGAAAGGGCTTCCGAGAGCGCTCGACCTCCAACGCTTTTTCGTCATGGCGCGCCGGGGCTTCACCTGGTCGCGTTGCGTATACGAGGCGCGGACCGCACTTTGGTGCGCGAGGCGTTGCTGGCGCGCCAGATTCGCATCGAGCACGAAACGCGGTGGACGCTTTACGTCAGAGACCCCGAGGGGAACCGCGTGGGCTTAAGCCACCATCCGGCCGACCCCTAGCAGGCTGCTGAAAAACTGCTGCGCGTCCCATCTGCGGCGTTGCGGGCCCCTCCTTTCGTCCTCACGTACAGAGAGCACGCTGCGGCGAAAGGGCCTCCCGCGCCTGGCATCTCGGCCTGCT
>JBJXGM010000150.1:0-13734 GCA_046155985.1 Myxococcaceae bacterium
TTTCCCCAACTCCGCGTCGAGAACCCATTGGTTCAGACGGACACCTAACCTTAACGCGCATCTTGCGGCAGCTCGCGGCTGGACGCTTCGGCCCACACACGCACCAGCGCCAGCGGGCGGGCGAGAAGCTCACGAAACGGGTACGGCGCTGGTCGTTCACGTGCGGCGTCTGCGGCCACGCCATCGGCGTCGAGGCCTACGGCATTGGCAATAAACAGCGCGCGCGACAGGTGAAAGCGTTGCGTCACCAAAACCGCCCGGCTGACGTGGAAGAAGTCGCGCGCCCGTGTACAAGACTCATGGGTGGTGAGACCCAAGCCGTCTTCCACCAGCGCGGTTTCGGGGATGCCCTGCTCAAGACTGTAGCGGCGCATCGCCCGCACTTCATCGTGGTAGCGAGACGACTTACCAGTCAAAAGTAACTTTTTCACTTTCCCTTGGCGGTAGAGGGCAATCGCCGCATCCAGGCGTTCGGTCAGAATTGGCGAGGGTTCATCTCGCCGTGCAAGGCCGGCTCCAAAGACGATGGCGACCGGTGCGGCGGGTACCTTCGCAAGCGTCGATACACGCCCTTTGAAACGAAATTCGACATACGCCGATGCGACCAAAATCAGCCCCACAATCAGCGCGCCCAGTCGCAGAAGCGTCCTGAAAACCGCCGACGACATTCGCGCAAGGGGGGGCATTGCAGTCACCACTCTAGCCAAGACGGCCCCGAAGCGAAGCTTCGTTGACCCCGCCCCAACGCCACTTGTAGGTTGCGCGCGCCCATGGCGTCCCTGCGAGACATTCGGAAGCGCATTCGTTCCGTGAAGAACACGCGACAAATCACCAAGGCCATGAAGATGGTCGCGGCTGCTCGTCTGCGCAAAGCGCAAGACGCCGTGGTCGCTGCGCGGCCATACGCACAGTCGCTGGATGCGCTTCTGGCGAATCTCGCGGCGCGTTCATCGGGCGGCGAGCTCGCGCACCCCTTGCTGGCCGAGCGCCCAGTCAAAAAAGTCGAAATTCTGTTGCTGACCTCGGACAAGGGCCTGGCTGGCGGGTTCAACGCCAACGTCATTCGGCTCGTCAGTCGATTCTTGTTCGAACAGGGCGCCCAGTTCGAATCCGTGAAGCTGTCGACCGCAGGGCGAAAAGGCATGGAGTACTTTCGTCGGCGGCAGGTGACAATGGGCACCGACCACCCGGGTCTTTTCGCCAGGCTGAGTTATTTGGCGACGCAGCCCATCGCGACGCGGCTGGCGAACGACTTCTTGTCGGGCCAAGTCGACGCCGTCTACCTCGCGTACAACGAATTCGTCACCGCGGTGACGCAGCGGCCTACGCTGGTGCCCCTGCTCCCCTTCCGCGCGGCGGAAACCAAGTCTGCTGCTGCTGCTGCGTCGGTCGAATTTGTTTACGAACCTTCGGCGGCCGCGGTTTTGGAGAAGCTCGTGCCCCAGGCGTTGTCGGTCAAGGTGTACCGCGCCTTCTTGGAAAGTGTGGCCTCTGAGCATGGCGCACGCATGAACGCGATGGAAAACGCCACGTCGAACGCGACCGACCTCATTGGTGCCCTGACGCTGACTTACAACCGCACCCGGCAGGCCGTGATTACGAAAGAATTGATGGAAATCGTCTCGGGTGCTGAAGCATTGAAATAGCTGCGCAAGGCCCTTGTATTGAGTGGGGACAAGCGCATAAGGCGAGCCCGCGATTTGGTTTGGGAGACGAGATGAGCGCACAAGTATCGGCACAAGGACGCGTGACACAGGTGTTGGGCCCGGTGGTGGACGTGGAGTTTCCGCCCGGAGGTCTGCCGGAAATTTACACGGCGCTGAAAGTCACAAACGCCAACATCTCCCAGGCCAAAGACAACCTCACGCTCGAGGTTGCGCAGCATTTGGGGGAAAACACCGCGCGCTGCGTGGCCATGGACACCACCGAGGGCTTGGCGCGTGGTCAGGCGGTGGCGAACACCGGCGGGCCCATTTCGGTGCCCGTGGGCAAGGCGACGTTGGGACGAATCTTGAACGTCATCGGCGAGCCCGTGGACGAGCGCGGGCCGATTCGTGCGATTCGCACCATGCCGATTCACCGCGCAGCGCCGTCGTTCGTTGAGCAAAACGTCAAGGTTGAAGCGTTTGAAACCGGTATCAAGGTGATTGACCTGCTCGCGCCGTACACGCGCGGCGGGAAAATCGGACTCTTCGGTGGCGCAGGTGTCGGCAAGACGGTTCTCTTGATGGAACTCATTCGCAACGTCGCCAAAGAACGCGGTGGCTTTAGCGTGTTCGCCGGCGTGGGTGAGCGCACGCGCGAAGGCAACGACCTGTACAAAGAAATGCAAGAAGGCGGCGTCATCAAGCTCGATGACCTTGAGAAGAGCCAGTGCGTCTTGGTGTACGGCCAGATGAACGAGCCGCCCGGTGCACGTGCACGCGTCGCGTTGTCGGCGCTGACGATGGCGGAATACTTTCGCGATGAAGAAGGCCGCGACGTGCTTCTCTTTGTCGACAACATTTTCCGATTTACGCAGGCGGGTTCCGAAGTGTCGGCGCTTTTGGGCCGCATTCCTTCCGCCGTTGGTTACCAACCCACGCTGTCGACCGAGATGGGCGCGCTGCAAGAGCGCATCACCTCAACGAACAAGGGTTCCATCACGTCAGTGCAGGCGATTTATGTTCCCGCAGACGACTTGACCGACCCGGCGCCGGCCACCACGTTTGCGCACTTGGATGCGACCACCGTGCTTTCGCGCCAAATTTCAGAGTTGGGCATCTACCCCGCCGTTGACCCGCTCGACTCGACGTCGCGCATTCTCGACCCTGCTGTCGTGGGTGCCGAGCACTATGCTGTTGCGCGACGCGTGCAGAGCATTCTGCAGCGCTACAAAGAGTTGCAGGACATCATCGCGATTTTGGGCATGGACGAATTGTCTGAAGACGACAAACGCACTGTCGCGCGGGCCCGAAAAATTCAGCGTTTCCTGTCGCAGCCGTTCTTCGTCGCCGAAGTCTTCACGGGCACGCCCGGCCAATACGTGCGTCTGGCCGACACCATCAAAGGCTTCCAAGAAATTTGCGATGGCAAGCACGACGACTTGCCCGAGGGTGCGTTCCTTTACGTCGGCACCATCGAACAGGCTGTAGAGAAGGCCAAGAAGATGGCGGCGTAGTCGACTGCCGGTTGCGCCTGAGGGCCGCCTGTGAAAAACGGCCAACACATGCGGATTGTCGGGTGGTTTTGCGCTGTATTGTGGATGACAGTCCCTGTCGCGCACGGCGCCGAGCCCGCCTCAAGTCGCCCGCACGTTTCTTCGAACGGCCGCTACAGCGTTCGAGCAATTTCACCTGACCCCAAGACATGCCAGCTGGAAATCACCCAAGAAACTGAAGTCGTCTGGGAAAGTCCCCGCTGCTTCGGTACATTGGATGACCTGTACTTTATCTCCAACGATGGCGTACGCGTCTGGGTGCTTCGCGCCTTGCCCAACATGGCAAAGGTGAAAAATCCGCGCCTCTTGGGGTCGGTCGCAGGCCGGGCCATCGGTGCCATTCTTGTCGGCAAGCCGGGCAACGTTGTCGCCTCAAGAACGGTCAATTCATTCATGAAGACCGTCCGAGCGCGAGGGAAAATCGAAGGTCTGTCCACACATTTTCGCTGGCTTCAGGGTGCCGTTGGAAAAGGCGGCAAGCCGCCACGTTCGAACGACAACAACCAAGTTGAGTTCGAAACCTTGGATGGCCGCACGCACCGCTTGCGCTTTTGAGTTGGGTTGCGTGAACGCGCCCGGCGCGCTAATGCCCGCGCCATGGCGAAGCTGTCCGTCGAAATCGTGACGCCCGAACGTCGCTTGGTGTCGACTCAGGTCGATGAAGCCCGAATTCCGGGCGCAAATGGGCTTTTCGGTGTCAGGCCGGGCCACGAGCCCCTCTTGTCGGTGATGGCGCCGGGCGAATTGACGCTCACCGAGGGTGCGAACATTCAACGTTTCTTTGTCGCAGGGGGGTTCGCCCAAGTCGTCCGCGACGAAGTCCGTGTGTTGGCTGACGCCGCGGAACCGACCTCTCAAATTGATGTTCCCGCTGCGCAGCGCCGTCTTGCGGAGGCGCAGGCTGCGCTTTCGGGCCTGGCGTCAAGCGACCCCCGCTACGTCGACGCGAACGCGGTGCTCGAGCGCGAACGCGCGAGAATCGCTGCGGCTTCAGCATCGTGACGACGCGTTTCGAATTGTTCCACGAAATCGCGCATTCGGATTCCGCACGTGCGCGTCGCTTCGTTGTCGACAAAGGCTTGGAGCAGAGTGTGCGGTTTCGCAACCTGGCTTATGACGAGGTCCGCGAAGATTTCGCCGCCCGCGGTGGCGAAACTGTTCCGGCGCTTTGGGATGGCCATATTTTAGCCCAAGGCGTTCAGGCAGTTGTCGAACGGCTTGAGCGTGTGCTCAGTTCTGCGACCTCGCGCTAGCATTTCCTACACAGCCGCTGGCAGTCAAAATGTCTACGATGCTCGGAACGATGACGCCCCTCTTTTCGGTGTTGGTCTCGCTCTGGGTGGCCTCTCCCCTCGCCGGCGAAAGCGCAGCGATGGAAGTCAGCGTGCCCTTCGCGTGTGGACGCGCTTTTGTGGTTTCCCAAGCCCATGCCGTGGGCAGCCACTGGCAAAATGACACTTGGGCGTGGGACTTCCGCATGCCGGAGGGCGTCCCCATTGTCGCCGCGCAAGAAGGCATTGTGCGCCTGGCCCGTGGTGACAGTCGTGAGGGCGGATGCGACGCCAAGCTGGCGCGGCGCGCCAACTACGTCGTCTTGCGGCACGCCAATGGTGTCGAGACCCAGTACTTGCACTTGCGAGACGTTGCCGTGGTGCCGGGCGAGCGGGTTCGTGCTGGAAAAGTGTTGGGCCACTCCGGCAGCACCGGATGGGCCTGCGGCGCGCACTTGCATTTCAAGGTGGCTCGCGCACAGGGCAATGGTTGGAACAACCCCTCGGTCCCTGCCAAGTTTCAGGGATGGGGCGACCCCAAGCGAGGCGACCTGGTTTCCTCGCCGTCCTGCGAACCCTGAGGCAGTGTAAGCTGCCTTCGTGAGCGCACGTCTCACAGTGGCCATTCTTCCAGCGAGCTCATCGCTTGCGGAACCCATCGCGCGTGCCATCGACCAAGTTCAGGCGCAGCGTGTTCCCCTGGACCCCAAGGGTGCGATTGACGTGGTCGTGGCAGACCTGACGTCCAAGGATGCCGCTTCGGTGCGCGAGCGAATGGACCAAATCGCGCGCGAAGGAACGTCGGGCATCGTCGCCGTCGTCACCACCGTTGCGGAGGGTTTGGTGCCTGCCGAAGATTTTGTTGTGAAGGCCCGACTCGCTGAAGAGTTGCCTGTGCGCCTGTTGCATGCCGCAGAACGGCGCGCGACGGTGAGAGACCGAGACCAGCGCCAGCAAGACCTCGCCGTACTGCTTGAACTGACGGGGCGTTACTCCGAGACACTGGATGCCGTCGGGCTTCTGCACGATGTCACCCGGCGGTTGGTGGAGCGACTCGACATTATGCGCGCGTCACTCATTGTTCTGGATGAACCCAGCGATTCGGGATTCGTCGTGGCCTCGAGCGACGATGCCAGTCTGAAGGGTTTGCGCATCGAACTCTCGCGCTACCCGGAAATTCGTGAAGTTGTCCGGACGAGAAAACCGGTGATTCTCGAAGAAGCCCCCACCCACCCCCTGCTCGAGGGGTTTCAGGCGCACGTTGCCGCGCAGGGCATTCGTGCCATTGCCGCGGTGCCGTTGGTGTTGGGCAACAAAGTCTTGGGGGTGCTGCTTGTGCGCGCGGGTGCGGCCCGACCTGCGTTTTCGCCCAGGGAGGTGGATTTCCTGGCGACCGTGGGTCACGCCACGGCCATTGCTGTGCGGAATGCCCGGCTCTTAGAGTCTGTGCGCGGCGAAACAGAACGCGAAAAGAGCGCGCGTCATCAAGCGGAAGCCCAGGCGGCAGAGCTGAGACAGACGAAAGACTTTCTCGAACGCCTCATCGATTCCTCAGTCGACGCCATCATTGCCGCCGACATGACGGGACGCGTCTTGCTGTTTAACAAAGGCGCGGAGGCCATTCTCGGATACTCGGCGGATGAAGCAGTGAAGTCGCTCAACGTGCGCGACATCTACCCGCTCGGAGACGCCCAAAGGGTGATGGAGAGACTGCGCTCGCCTGAGTTTGGTGGGCCCGGTCGACTGTCGATGACGCGGCAGGACCTTGTGGCCAAGGATGGAGAGCACGTTCCGGTGAACCTCACGGCGAGCATTCTCGTGGAAAGTGACCGCGAGGTCGCGACGGTAGGAATTTTTAGCGACCTGCGTGGACTCATGGCGCTCGAAAAGAAACTCACGGCGGCCCAGAGCAAACTCGAAGAGTCCGAGAAAAATGCCGTCATCGTCGCTTTGGCGGGCACGGCAGCACACGAGCTCAATCAGCCGCTGACGTCGGTCATGGGTTACGCGGAGCTCTTGCGGCGCAAGCTCAAAGAAGACGATTTCGCCTATGGCCCCGTGGAAATCATCTACCGAGAAGCCGAGCGAATGGCAGAGCTCGTCAAGCGCATCGGCAAAATCACGCGCTACGAAACAAAGTCATATGTCGGGAAGTCGAAAATCATCGACCTTGAAAAGGCCAGCAGCGATGGCGAGTGAGGCCCCAAGGCAACGGGCTTCGGGTACGGAGCGCGCGCTGCTGGACTTGACGCGCGAGGTGGCGAGCGCCACGAGCGAGGAGCAGCTTGTCGCGCTGGTGGCTTCTGGAATTCAGGGGCTATTCCCAGGACAACCCTTCGCGATTCGTATCATTGATTCTGCAAACGGGGCGCTGACGTCCTTCTACGCCGAAGGCCCGCTGGAGGATGTGCCGCGAGACGTCTTGGTGCTGCGCCGCACGGCCGTCGAAAAAATGCGCCTTGAAGCCAGTCGATTCGCGCCCGGCAAGGTTCACATTGTCGATGGCGAAGTGCCGCACCTGTTTTGCGATACATCGCAGGCATTGTCGGCCCCACTTGCCGCATCCGGACAACTGTTTGGTGAACTGAATCTCGAGTACCTGGCGGGCCAAGACAGCGATGTCGCGGCCGATGAGCGATTGCTTAGCCAGTTGGCCAATCACGTCGCCGTGGCGGTGCGCAATGCCAAGTTAATTGCCGAGCTCACGCTCGTCCGGAATCGCCTGGCCGACCTTCTGGAGAACGCCAACGCCCTCATTGTTGTCGCCCATCGGGACCGTCGTGTTCAGGTGTTCAATCAAGCCTTTTCAAACTTGACCGGACTTTCGAAAGACGAAGTCAACGGTCGGGATTTTCTGAACCTGGTTCCCGAAAGCGAAGCACCGCGTGTTCTTGGCGTATTCGCCGACAGCCTTCGAGGAGAGCGTGTTCATTTTGAGACCCAAGTTCGGGCGCCCAATGGACGTGAAGCGCGTGTGGCGTTGGCGACCTCTTGTGTGCTGAACGCCGAGGGTGAAGTCGAGGGATTGATTGCAGTCGGGCAGGACCTCACCGCCGTGCGGGAGCTTGAGCGCCGTGTGGTGCAGGCAGAAAAGCTGTCCTCTTTGGGAAAACTCGCCGCGTCGGTCGTGCACGAAATCAACAATCCCATGACGGCCATCCACGCCTATTCGAGCAGTCTTCTCGAGCACGCCGCGCCTTCCGAAGAGCGCGAGAAGCTTCAGCGCATCGTCGAGAACGCGCAGCGCATTCATCGGTTCACCAGCGACCTCGTGGCCTACGCCCGGCCCGCGCCAGACAAACCTCAGCCTGTGGCCGTTGTCCCGATGCTCAGCCAGGCCGTGGGTTTTTGTGAACACCTGCTCGCGGAGTATCGGGTCGGCATCGAACGAACCCACGAAGATGTGCCACCCGTGCTGGGGATTGGCAGTCACTTGGTGCAGGTGTTCGTAAATCTCCTGACGAATGCGGTCCACGCCACTGCCCCTGGCGGCATCGTGAAGCTCGTCACGCGCGTCGAGGATGGGCGTGTGCTGATTCGCGTCGAAGACAACGGAAGCGGTATCGAACCAAGCAACATCAAGCGCATCTTCGAGCCCTTCTTCACCACCAAGCCCGAAGGGCGTGGCAGCGGGCTCGGACTCTCCATCGTTTTAGGGATTGTGGAGAAGCACGGCGGTCGCATCGACGTGGTCAGCGAATGGGGTAAAGGCACCACATTTTCGGTCCGCTTGCCCCTGCCGACACAATGACTTCTTCCAGGAATACTCGAAGGTTCTGAGATTGCGCAATTCGCGCAAGTGTAGAGTGGGGCACCATCGATAACATTTCTGCAGGGAGTTCAAGGAGTTGCGTCTGTCCGGTTCCTTGACACTCTTTTGAATGTGCCGTTACAGTCCTCGGCCACTGACCCGGGAAACTTCGATGTTGGAGTAACCCACTGCCCCGTTTTTGGCGGGAGGCTAGGCGCAAAATGACTCTGGCGTTCGTTCAACAAGTAGTGCTGTTTGCCGAAGAAGCGGCCGCTTCAGCTGGCTTCATGGGCGAACTGGGGCAGCGTTGGAAGGCCGGCGGTTTTGGCATGTATCCCATCGCGCTCTGTCTCATCGTGGCTGCAGCCATCGTGGTGGAACGCACCTTGGTGCTCTTCTTCCGCTCGTCCATCAGCAAAGAGAGCTTCCTTCGCGGCTTGAAGAAGCACATCTACGCAGGCGACCTCGACAGCGCGATCAACTACGTCGCGGGTCAAAAGAAGACAGCCCTCACTGAGGTCGTCAAAGCTGGCCTCATGAATGTGCCCAAAGGCGAAGACGAAGTTCAGGCCGCCCTCGACGAGGCATCGCTGCGCGAAATGCCGCAGCTTGAGGCGCGCACCGGGTACCTCGCCATGTTGGGCAACGCAGCCATGTTGGCGGGCCTCTTGGGTACGGTGAATGGTCTGATTCTTTGCTTCGAGGCCGTCGCCAAAGTTGATCCTGGGGACAAGGCCACCATTCTCTCGGAGGGTATTTCCGAAGCGATGAACTGCACGGCGTTTGGTTTGATCACAGCCATTCCAGCACTTGTCGCCTTCTCTGTTCTGATGGGTCGCACGCAAAACCTCATCAATGACGTCAATGAGACCTCGGTGTCGGTGCTCAACCTCATCGTCAACAACAAAGAGAAGTTCCGAAACGCGAAGGTTTCAGCTTCGGCACGTGGCGGCGACGACGACTAGTGGCGTGCTGTTCTCGCCGCACAGTTCACTGACGAAGACGCGAAAGAGGAGCAGCGATGGCCGGAGGAATGGATTTAGGTGATTCGGGCAAGGGCAAAAAGAAGCCCCTCGATGCCACTATCAATCTTGTTCCGTTCATCGACCTGATGGCAGTGACCATCAGCTTCCTCATCATGACGGCCGTTTGGACCCAAATTGGCCGTCTTCAAGTCAGTAGCGCCGGTGGACCGTCGGCAGAAGCCGCCGAGCAAGAAGACAAGTCGATGCAGCTCACGTTGCGAATAAGCGACCGTGAACTGTCGTTGGTGGCGGACGGCGCACCCTATGGCGAACCCATGGAAGTCCAACGCGACAAGGACGGTCGTATCCAATTGAAGAAACTGCATGACCAGCTCACGCGGATTCGTGACGCGCGGCCGGACCAAGCCAACATCACCATCGAAGTCGAAGACGCCGTGAAATACGACGACTTGGTCCGCGTGATTGACCAAGCGAAAATCGACAAACTCCCCAACGTTCTCGTTTCAGCGGCCGGATAGACAATGCCCATTCAAGTTCCAGGCAAGCGTTACGGAAAACGTCTTCGAAAATCGAGGATCTTCGGTAATGCATTTCACGCCAAGAAGTCGGGTTTTGCTGACCTGCTGATTACGCCGTTGGTCGACATGTTCGTCATCATTGTGCTTTTTCTCATGGCCAATTTTTCGGCGACGGGCGAAATCCTGAACATGTCGAAAGACATCAAGTTGCCTTCCGCCCGAGAAGTGGAGGACTTGCAGCTGGTGCCAGTCGTGATGGTCTCCAAGGAGCACATCGTTGTGGATGCTCAGCCCATTGGACGCATCGACGACCTCATGCGCGACGAAATGCTCAACATCGCGGTGCTTGAGGACAAGCTGCGCGAGAAGAAGAAGACGTTTGAAGACCTGCATGCCCTCGCGGGTGACGGAAGAGTGTTTGAAGGCCACGTGAACATTCAGGCCGACAAAGACGTTTCCTTTGGAATCATCAAGCGCGTGATGTACAGCTGCAGCAGCGCCGGCTACGCCAACATCAATTTCGCGGTGCAGCGTCAGGGCGACGAAAGCGATGGCGCGCCAACCGCCGCTCGCTAGACCGGTTCCAGAGCTTAGGGACCTGGTCGAAATGGCCTATGCATCCTGAGCGCCGATCTATCCCGCCTGGCTTTGTTGCTCGTCGGTTACATGCCGACGGGCATGCGCCCTCCTCGCGTCGCGCCATGCGGGCACCTCGGCGCTCATCCCTGCTCACGCTATTTCGACCAGGGCCCTTATTTCAGCCAGCAGCACGCGCCCGCTGGGAGCGCAGCGCCACCATCGCCACAGGCGTGCACACCAAGGCAAAGCGGGCTGTGCGCCCAATCATGGCTGCCAAGAAAAACGTCAGGAAGGGCACGCCGACCAGGCCGCTGCCAATCGACACAAACTTAAAGGGCGTGGGCAGGACCGAGCAAAGCAGCGCCAGAAACCAGAAGTTCTGCCCCAGCAGCTGGCCGAGCGTGGCGTCGATGCCCAACCAAGCCACGCGGATCGGGAAGCTGAGGTCAACGGAGAGAAACGTGACTGCGCCATGGCGAATTCCAACACCGATGTAGTAGCCGAGCGCGCCGCCGGCAAAGCTGGCCACTGCGGCCAGAGCGGTCAGCCATAGCCATCGGCGCGGTTGCGCCACAATCATAGGCACCAGGAGTGCGAAGGGCGGAACCGGAAAAAATGAAGCATCTGCGATGGATACGCCCACAAGAGCGGCCACCGCATAGGGGCTGTTGGCAAGGGCAGCGACGCGGTCGTAGAAGCGCCGGTACGCCGAGGGCGGGGTCGAGGTAGAAGGGGTCATCGACGGGGAAAGGCTAGCACGCATGACGCCTCTTGAACGCTGCAAGCGTGCCATGTCGGCGCTTAAGATTTTTCCGTTGCCGTCGGTGGTGCTCTTTCCACATGGGCTCATGCCGCTTCACGTCTTCGAGCCGCGCTACCGCAACATGATGCGCGACGCGTTGGTGGAAGACTCGGTGATTGCCTTGGCGAATCTGAAAGCAGGTTGGGAGCGTGACTATGCGGGTCGGCCGCCGCTGAAGCCCATTTGCACGGCGGGTCTCATCGTCTGGAGCGAGATGATGAAAGACGGTCGATTCAACATCGTCGTCCAAGGCGTGACCCGCGCCCGACTGATTGAAGAACTCCCGCCCACAAAGCTCTACCGAGAGGCGAGCGCGGAGTTGGTCAACGACGGCGAAGCAGATGAGCCCGCAGAAGAACAACTGCGTCACGCGGTGTTGGAATTGGCGACACGCATGCAGCCCGCGCTCGCGGAGCCCCTGCTGGCAGTGGCCACGCGATTTTCAGGCGGCGCGCTGGCGGACGCGGTCGCCTCCGCCTTGGTCAAAGACACGACGCGCCGTGAGTTGCTTCTCAACCAGCTCAATATTCCGCAGCGGACAAACGCTGTTCTGCAAGAAGTTGGGAATTTGCTCCTGCACGCCACCCCCAAAGTGGGTCTGATGAATTGACATGCGCCTTGTTCGCATCGCCATCGCTACGGTGAACACGACAGTGGGCGCTCACCGTCGCAACGCCGACAAGGTGATTGCGCTCGCGCGCGACATGAGCGCGTCGGGTGCAACGCTGGCTGTTTTTCCCGAGCAAGTCATCGGCGGCTACCCCGCAGAAGACTGGGTCCTTTGGAAAGGTTTCGTGGAAGCCCAATGGACCCAGCTTGAGCGGTTTGCCGACGGCACGCGCAAGCTGCCCACCGCGTTCATTCTCGGCCTTGTCTGCGCTCACCAGGGCTTGCGCTACAACTGCGCGGCGGTGGTCGCCCACGGCAAAGTGCTGGGCGTGGTACCCAAAGAGAAGCTGCCGAACTATTCGGTATTCTACGAAGGCCGCACGTTGGCGCGAGGCGCCGCAGGTCTTGCCGGCGAGGTGAACGGCGTTCCTTTTGGCGACCTGCTCTTTCGATTCGACTTCGGTGTTGTGGGTACAGAGGTTTGTGAAGACGCCTGGAGTCCGGAAGGCCCCAGTCGGCGGCGTTGCTACGCTGGCGCTGAAGTCATTTGCAACGTGTCCGCATCGCCTTACCGCGTGGGCATTGCGCAAACCCGTGCCGAACTGTTGGCAACGCGCGCTTCCGATGGCCAGTGCACGCTGGTTTATGCGAACGCACTGGGGGGCAACGACGGTCTCATTTTTGACGGCGGTGGGTTCATTCATCAGAACGGCCGCGTGCTGATGGAGGCACCACGATTTCGTGAAGGGTCTTGGGCACAAACCGTCGACTTGGACCGTGCTACCCGCCTGCGGAGCGAAAACACCACATGGCGCGAAGACCAGACCGACATCGTGGGCGTGTGGCCTTTGCCCAAGGTGATTGAGATTCCGGCGAACGTATTCTCGGCACAAAGAAAAGACTTGCAGTACCCAGTGCCAGCGAGCGCGAACTTTTTCTTGCCCGACAACAAGCCATCGTTGGCGTCGCCACGTTCGACAGCCTGCGAAGAGCTCCTCGAGGCGCTCACGCTTGGGCTTGGCGACTACTACGAGAAGACGGGTGCTTTTCGAGGACTCGGTGTTGCGCTTTCCGGCGGGCGAGACTCACTGCTGACGTTGCTCATCGCGCATCGATACGCCCAGCGCGTCAAGCCCGATGCGCCAGGCACCTTGATTCGGGCATTCTACTTTCCCTCGCGGGTGTCGTCGGCACAGACGCGCGATGCCGCCGAAACCGTGTGCCGTGAGTTGGGCGTTTCGCTTGAGGTCGTCAGTATCGAAGACGCCGTAGAGCGCGAACTCGCAGCGACGCGCACCATGCTCAGCGGCGGCGAGCCGACCCCATTGACGCTGCAAAACATTCAGGCCCGCCTTCGCGCACAGCGCATGTGGAATTGGAGCAATTCCTCTGGCGCCCTGTTTCTACAGACAGGCAACATGAGCGAACGCGCGGTGGGTTACACCACCATCGGCGGTGACCTCATGGGCGGGCTGGGCGTCTTGGCCAATGTTCCCAAGACCGTGGTGATGATGCTCATCGACCACCTGCAAGAAAAGCTCAAGCTCTCTGGAATTCAAAAAGTACTGGCACGGCCCGCAGGTCCTGAACTCGCCCCCAATCAAGTCGGCGAGGAAGAACTGATGCCGTTCCCTGTCTTGGACGCGTGCTTTCATCTGTTTGCGGAAGAGAAGCTGCAGCCCACTGAAGTGCTTTCGGCGCTGGCCGGAATGTTCCCCGCGCGCGGTGAAAAAGCGCTGCGCGCGGACGTCGAGAAGTTTCACCGCCTTTTCTTGCAGAACATTTACAAGTGGGTGCAGGCGCCGCTGTCTTTGCACGTGGGGAACCTCGACCTGGACCGCGAGCGTGCGCTGCAGCTGCCTGTGGTGTCGAAGGCCGACTGGTTGGATAAGCCCTAGCAGGCTGCTGAAAAACTGCTGCGCGTCCCATCTGCGGCGTTGCGGGCCCCTCCTTTCGTCCTCACGTACAGAGAGCACGCTGCGGCGAAAGGGCCTCCCGCGCCTGGCATCTCGGCCTGCT
>JBJXGM010000077.1:0-41551 GCA_046155985.1 Myxococcaceae bacterium
TCTTTCGGAGCGCTGAGGCCTGTTCTCAAGACTTGATGATCCAGAACACGTTGGCATTGACGGGGCGGGTTTCCGTTCCTCCGGATGTGGCAGTCGATCCGCCCATCCAGGCGCCTTCGTTCCCGGAGGGGTCGAAGGCCTGGTTGTTCCCAATCAGCCAACTGTTGATCACCTGATCGCGACCACCATTGCCGTGGTTTAGCTCGTGTTGATGGGCTCCGAGTTCGTGGTCCTGGACGGAGCCGACCTGATCCCCCGTGTTGCCGCCTGCTCCGGCCTCTCCCCGGGCCGCGCGGTCTGGGTCCCGGCCCATGCCCATATCTACGCCACGCAAAAATCGCCCCCGATAATCTGGAAGTTGAAAAGTGGTGCTCCCATCGCCAGAGCCGTGGGCGACGCCGATGGCTGCGAAAAGCGCAGGGTATCGGGTCCGGCTTACCAGGGCGCCATCGCACATCAGCCAACCTTCTGGAGCCGAGCCCCCCGCGAACGCCACGACCGCTCCGGCGGGCGCCAGCGCACTCGAGCCGGCTGCGCCTTGAGGTCCTTCTGGGCCGGGTTCGCCTTGCAAGCCCCCGGCTTGGCTGCAGGACAGAACAAAGAACCCGATAAGCGTGGAAAGGGTCAGGTGGTTTCGCATCTGGGCAACACTACACCGCACAACGGGCGCTGCCAGCGCCATTGCCTCCACCCACATCGCTCATCCCAAGCCAAGTTTCATCCTCGAATGATCCGCCGCAGGCGGAGGCGGAACTGGCCCGCAACCGCTGGTGCGCCCCGGCCGATAACCACTCTGTTATGGCGAAAGACATCCTGGACATACTGAAATCACCCCGCCTGCGAACGATTGGGAACTTCGTCAATCCGCTCGCTTTGGGGAAACTCGTCCTCGCCTCTCGCCAAGTCGCGCTGGAAGTCAAAGCGCGCTCTGACGCAGGAAAGTTGCCGCGCTTCTATCCGCGCGACATCAGCTCCGAGAACATTGGCGCCATGGGCCGGACCGCTGAGCAGCTGATCCTGCAGCTTCGGATGCCGCGGGACGAGGCATTCGACATTGCGTGTTTGTGGCACCTCTCGCCCACAGAGGCGATCGGAATCAGGGCTGCGGAGCTGTACGAGAAGGCCGGGCAGCGTGGCAGTGTGGCTGTCGATATGGCCTATGAACTCGCCACGACCAGGTTCGAAGAACTGGCAGCAGCCGAAGCCGACCCTATCCCGACCGACCCGCCCTCCCGCCTGCTGCCTGTCTTGCGTTCCTTGCCGCGCGCTTTGGGTGATGATCGCATGGGCGCCGGAGAATCCGCGCCCTCCCCGAATCTCCCAGCCCGACGCCAGGACCCTAGGCTTGCGGTTCGGAGCTCGACGCTCTTGCGGTATCCCGGCCTCACTGTCCGGAACCGCATTCACGGGCTGATACACTATTGGAGGGACCCGTGGGTGGAAGGTCGGGTTAGGTCGTTTGACTACTACGTCACGGCGGGGGACCAGGACATCAGCACCCGTGCGGGTTGTGCTCACGCACTCGAGTCCGTGCACGGTCTTATCCGCAGCGGCGAGGGTACCGAGAACCATCGAAACTGGCTCCTCGACCTGGAGCGACTCCAACAGCTCGTGGAGCGTGCGGATCCACCTCCGTCCGATCCGGGAGAGCGGCTGGCGCTTGAGGTGGAGCTGAAGAAGCTCCTCGTCAAACTCAAAAGGGAGAAGAACGGCTGGCTCTACGGCGCTGTCGAGAGGGTCCTTCAGCGTCGGGTACAAGGAATGAGCGAGGCGGACGTTTTTGTCCGGAACATGAGTCGGAATGTGGAGCTTCAGCTCGGCGGTGCATTGCTGCGCACGGTGCTCTTCGCCGCGGTCCTCGGCGCGGAGGAACTCTGGCGCAATCAGCCAGGCATCTTCTCGGAAACGGTCAGGACGCTTCGCAGCGAGCGTGCGGGTCGGACGCTCACCATGGCGGAGACAGATCTGTACGAGGTCTGTCTTCGTCTGGGCAGTGTTTCCTGCGCGACTGCGAAAGATGACCCGGCCGCTCGCACCCGAATGGCCGAGGAGCTTCGGGGCACGCCCTATGATTGGTTCTTTGTTGAAACCCGGCGCCGAGCCATGAGGGAGCTCGGACGTGCCCACGACAGTGAGCCTGCGAAAGATTGACAGTGCCACCGACGAAGCTGTTGGCGATCCCTGACAGCGGACAGTCCAGCAACCCCCGGCACTTACCGGATGCACTTCCCCGCCGACGCGCACCGCCGATCATCGCTGCAAGAAGTAAGGCGAGATGACAGTTGTAAACGGGTGGTTTGGGACCCCACACATGTTGACCCAACCCTGCGTATCCTGTTCGCGGGGCAAGGCACTGCGACAACTTTTGTTCCGTCGACTTCACCGACGGTCTCAATTGTCGACGGCGAGGAACGAGGACCGCTGTCCTGCGCTTCGCTTCCAAGGCGATTGCAGTCTGTCTAGCGCTTTGGTTTCGGCGGGTCGTCGTCCTCGGCGTCCGCGAAACCCATCTCCGCCGCCAGTCGGGCGAACTCACCTGGAGGCCTGCGCGCCTCCGGGACCCCGCCCGCTTCGGCGATCAACGCTGCCGCGGTCGTGGACAGATATTCGAGCGTCCAGACATCTTGGCTCTCCACGGGCTCGATCGCGTCCTTGTGTTCCTGGAGCATCACCTCGGCTCGGGCCAGGAAGCTGTCCGCTCGGCGGGTGTCCGCAAATACGCTGGCCGCCATCGCAACGCCCGCACCGGGAACGAGATACTTCTTCACTTGTTCGCTGGACGCCACGGGTCGTGGCGGGGACCCAGTCGATCCATCCAGCACGCGCTGGCCGCCCCAGCGCGCCACCTGGACAGTGATCGACTCGGAAAGTCGGTCAGGATTAACGTCTCCCGGCGTCGCATGAAAGTAAACGTCCCGGCCACCGAAGCGGAACTGCAAGCGGAGAATGCCACGGTTGGTAGCCACGAGTGGGTATCGCGCACGTACCGCCAAAGTTGCGTTAACCGCTTCGGCTGTGACAGCGGGCGGCGCCAGCGAAACGGTCTAACTTGAACGGTGCGTTCGTCTGTAAGAGCTACTGACCGGCCAAAATCCTCGGTTCAATGAAACGCGAGAAATCCTTCATCTTGTCTTGGGCGACCGTCGTGGTGGGTTCAGCGACGGCGCTCGCTGATGGGACTTCAGCGCGGTGTTCCAGCTCAGCCAGCTGAAAGTAGCGCGCGACCGCAGCGAGATATGCACGGCCGTACTCCGTAGACCACACGTTGGGGGACAACGCATCGAGCAGGTTGCGGTCATCTGCGCTTAGCGAGGGGCCGCCCTGCAGGGCGCCAAGCATGTGTCGCTCAACGACCCGCTGGAATTCGCCACCGGTGGGCAGAAACGGCCGAAGTTCTGGGACAAGTTGGCCTCGAAACGCCACCATGGTCTCGAAACCTAAGGTATCCGGATGCACGTAAGTCATGACAAGCCGCAGCACGGTTGAATCGCTGCACGGCTCAATCACCCCCGCGCTGGCCAACGAGTCGCACTGGGCGCGAAGAGCCGCAAATTCTCCGTGGGAAATCTGTCCGGGTGGAGCGGAGGTCGAAGGCGCCGTCCGACGCACGCGTACTCGAAGTCCGTGATGCTGCGCCTCGTGGACAAGATAGCTTTCGACGAACGCGGCAGCCGCATGCACCGCCAGAGGCTCCTTAAACACCACCCCCAACGAGCGAAGCGCAGCCATGCGTTCGGGCGTGAGAGTCGCCTCGGCGTCGTTCACGACGTAGATGATGTCATCAAAGCTCATGCCCAGACGACCGGGGAATTTTCTCTGAAAAGCCCCCGCCTCAAGGGCCACCAAGACAGGCCCACCGACGATGGCGCTGGGAACACGCACGCCGCCCCCTTCTTCGGGATTGGCTTGATTCCACTGCCAGGCCGAGTCGAGCCAAAGGTTTCCAGGCGCAACACGCAGCAAATGGCGATAGCGCGACGTCTCGCCCGCCAAGGAAGACTCTGTCACCGAAGTCACATCGCGGGCTGATCCAAGGCCGGAAACAGCGCCGACGACGGCGGAGAGCGCCGCGGCCAGTGCAGCGGTGCTGGGCACGCGACGTGCAAACCGAGCCATCGCGACCAGCGCGTGACTGCGGCAAGTCTTGTCCATCGTCGCTTGCATGTGAGCCGCAAGTTATCGGCCCGGAGTTGCAGGAGTTGCGGTGGGATCCATCCCGCCAGGGATGCATGCGACTGTGGCAACTCCCGGCCGATACCGCCGATAAGCCTGTGTGTCCTTAGGCGAAGTCTCTCATCCATCGGCGGGCCCGATTCGCCACCCTGCGGTCCGGCCTGCGCCTGCGAGCTATGCGCCCTGGCGGGAGGCCATCCAGAGGGCTCTCGCGGCTATCGACGAGGTTGGGAACACGCAGCGTGTCCAGGTCAAGGATGGCCTGGTCCACGTGCGCTCGCGCCCTGTTCCCTCCGGAGACGGGAATGTGGCCTTCGTCGATGCCATCAACGAGGGTACCCGGCGCACGTTCAATTGCGCCGTGAAGCGCCAGACCGGGCTGCCAGAGCACTACAAGAGTCTTGCTGAACCTCAGCACGCCAACCTGTGCGCCCGGCTCCCGTCCGTCTTTGCGGCCGAGGGCGATTGGGTCGTGATGGAACGAATTCGGGGTGCGGACAACGACGCCCTCGTCGCGCTCTTCGACAACCCCGGGTTCGCGCGGCGTTTCGCGGCCCAGGCAGCCGGGCTCGTTGTGGCGTCGGCCGCCTCGGGCTTCGTGCTGCAAGACGTCATCTTTTGCCTCGGTCACAATTGCATCGTCGAGAAAAACACCCGCTGCCTGCGCCTCATCGAGCTAGATGCCATGCGGCCCCTGAACCTTCCCAGGGGAGAGCTCGTGGGCGCTGCGCTCCAGAGCGAGCTTGACTTCTGTGGAGAGGCGCCCGATCCCCATCGCCTCGCTTTTGGGTTGGAGTTCGCTCGCCGGATTCTTCGACGCGTCTCCGCCGAAAGCATCGTCACGCGAGCCGAGTATTGGACCCACGCCGCAACAGGAAAGGCGCCGTGCATCAAGCCCATGGCTGATTTGACCTCGAGTTTGGTACCGACTCCCGAGTTCCTCTCCGCCGTCCACGAGAATGATGCACGGCGATTCGCTCGCGTTCTGACCGCCGGAGCGGGTTTCCGGGCGGTGGTCGACCGCGACGACCCGCGTTCTTGGGTGCTGTTCTCGAGCGACGGCAAAAACCCCAGGCTGGTCCCGCCGTTCACCGCACGTGCTTCCGGCGACACCTGGACATCCCGCTAAGCGCGCAGATGCCCCACACACTCACGCGTCTGACCCGTATGCTCCTTCTTCTCTCCTCTTCACTTCAGAAAGAGGAACAGGTGGCCTTGGCGAAGTTGGCGGTTTCGGGGGCTCGGGTGGCTTGGCCGGAACCGTGGTCAACACTTCGCGCTTCAAGCGGAGGGCCACGGATTGCTTCTTGTTTCAGCCGCAGGGCGTCGTCCTCTAAATCCAACTCCATCCGACTCAGCGGCGACACCTCTGCCATCCCTTTCTCCGCCGCGTCACCCAACGTCCTCAGCCACTTTTCTCGTTTTGTTCGGGCCATGGACGAGGGGTTTGATCATGCCCTCGCCAAGCCGTATCGCGAAGCCCTCCTTTCTAAAATCACGCACTTCCGCCAGCGGAACTGGTCCTGGCGTTCGAAACGGGGGCTGGCTGGATTGTATCCACGCGAAAGCCTCTATCGTGCGCTCAGCGCCGACGGCAATCCCAGCTTTGCCACTGTGCTCAAAGTGATTTGCGCACTGGGCGTTCGCCTGAACGCGAAAGCCGCTTAAGTGAAGGTTCTTCAACTTACACGCGCGCCGATTCCTCCAGCGCTGGCCAATTCCACGTCTTGGCCCGCACCTTTGGGGCCAAAGGCGCAGCGTTGGATAAGTCGGAGCCGCTGATCTGTGTTCCGTTCCCCTCGGACTCGAGGGACGACCGCAAGCGGAAACGCAGGCGCTGCGGCTAAAGCCGAAACCCAACGCGCAAGCCCAACAAGGCCGAAGGCGCCAGCCAACCGGCTTCTAGCCCCACCATGATGATGCCACGCTGCCAGCCGAATCCCCCGCCCGCGTGGACGCGGACCGGCGCAGTGGTGAACAGAAACCATGGCCCGACAAGGCCATCCAAGTAGAACTCAGAAATGTCGAGCCGAAGGTGTAAGTCGACCGGGATGCCACCCGTCGTCGGCGTCAGAAACATGCCGCCAAATCTGGCGCCGACGCTGAACTGGCGCGGGACGATCGGCGCGCGCAGGCTGGCCGTGAACGAGAAAATGCCCTGCTGCGTGAGCCAATAGTCGGCGCCCAGATAAATCGACGCCTGAAGTCCCGTGGCCCGTGACGCAAGTGTGGGCGTCGCCCAAAGACAACTCGCAAGTCCAAATGACAATAACCAACGGCGCATTCCCATGAGCTACACCGGGACAAGCTGATCAGCCAGTCTGTCGAGGTCATCCAACGTCTGAATCACGACAACCTGGTGGCACTCCCTGCCGTAACGAATCATTTCGCTGTCGCCAAAACCCCAACCCCGCGGCTCTTCGGGACACAGCCAAACCAGGCGCCGGCACTTGCGCCGAATCTCTGCCAAGGCCCACGCGTTCGACGGATGGTAGTTGTTTCGGCCATCACCAATCACGAGCACCGTCGTTTTTTGACTCACGCTGCTCAGATGGCTGGCCGCAAACTGTGCCAACGCTCGGCCGTAGTTTGAATTGGCCGCGAGCGACACAACCTTCCCTGCAGTCGCAAGGTCAACGGCTTGGGCAACAGGCGTGTTTCGAAAGTGCTCGGTCACTTCGCCCAGTTCAGAAACAAACACAAACGACCGCACACGCGAGAAGAGGCTTTGCAGCGAATATGCGAACAGCAGCATCAGCCGTGAAACGTTGCGCACCGACTCCGACACGTCGCACAACACCACCAAATCCGGCCGCTCGCGCTTCGCTTTTCGAAACACCAACTTGGCGGGGAAACCGCCCAGACCAAGATTCAGACGCATCGTGCGCCGCACATTGAGCTTTCCGTGACGCGCGGCCTTCTGTCGGCGGATGAAGCGTGTCTTGAGGCGTTGCACGAGTTTGCGCACGGCGGTTTCGGCCTGGCGGACTTCCGCGGGGGCGAGCGTCGCCAGCGGGCGTTGAAGAAGGCCCCCCGACTTCGTGCGCAGCCGGGCTTGCGTTTGGTCTGCCATCGCTTTGCGCGCGGCCTCTTCGACTTCCCGCAACGCTGCAGCCAGGTGACGCGACGTCGCCTCCACGCCGTCTCGACTCGCACCGGCGTCGGCCAATGCCCGCGCAATCGCATCTGCATCACGCGCCGCGCTGTCCATGCCAGCGTTGGAAAGCATGCGTCGTGCAAAGAAGGGCGCTTCCAAGGCGCTTTGCATTCGCGTGAGGTCTAGGGCGAGCGCAGCGCCCCGTAGGCCCTTGGCCACTTGCGCGGCGTCGCCAAGGACGACGGCGCGCAACATCGGCGGCAGAGAAGGCGCCAGCTGCCGCAGAGTGGCGAGAACCATCTGGAGCTCGTCGCCATGAAGCAACCCTTCCTCAGCCAGGCGCCGGGCCAGCGAACGATCGATGCCCTCCAGCCGAGCCGCTTCGCCACTGAAGAAGAACTGAAACGCTCTTTCGAAGGGGTCGACGTCCGCCGCGCGCTTCACCAAGGAAGCGCGAAGCGCCGCCCGGAATGTTCCGCGTTCGGCCACGCCGAGCGCTTCAACCGCCAAGGCGGCATCGTGCACTTCACTGACGCTGACGCGAACGCCGTTCTGTCGAAGGACTTCGGCAAATTCGACGATGGCGGCGTCCATGGGCCAAGTTTACTGCCGTTCGAAGGCCAACACCGCTTCCACGTGCCGGGTCTGCGGAAAGAGGTCCAGGATGTGAAGCGCCTCGGGGACAAAGCCCTCACCCGTCAAGCGCTTCGTGTCACGCCCCAGTGCCGCCGCATCGCATGCCACGTAAACCACGCGCCGCGCGCCCAGACTTTTCGCCCAGGCGGCAACGTCAGGCGCGCCACTTCGCGGCGGGTCCAACACCAGCGCATCGAAACGTTCGCCACTCTTCTGAAAACGCTTCACCCATTGCGGGCAGTCGCCTTCGAAGAAGCGAACGTTCTTGAGCGTTGCGGACTCTGCACTTCGGCGGGCCTGGGCCAACGCCCCGTGCGAAGACTCAACCGCCCAAATTTCCATCGTCCGTTGCGCGATGGGAAAAGTCAGCAGGCCATGCCCCGAATACAGCTCGAGCACCCGTTGATTTTCACCGGGTCGCAGTGCCTCGAGAACCGCTTCAACAAGGACGTCGCTCCCCTCCTCATTCGCTTGCGCGAATTCGTCTGGGCGCAGAAAAAGCTTGGGCCCCGAAGTGCCTGGCGCCGCCGTTGCGATGGACACGTCACCGACTTCGAAAGGCTGCGAACCGTCGTCTCCCCGCACGAGGGCGCCTGAAAGCGACAGCGCGCGAACGAGCCTCTGGGCGGCCTCGCGCTGGACGTCTTTCGGACGGCCACGGACCTCCAATACGACACTCGCTTCGTCGTTGGCTTCCAGCATGCCCACAGACCTCAAGCCTTTGAGACTCCCCAGCGCTTTAGAAATCAACCCCGGAAGCGTACGAAGCCGTTTTGAGAGCGCTGGGCATTCGTCGACGGGCTGTGTCTGGTGGCTCTTGCGCTCAAAGAATGCCAAGCCCTCGCGCGTGGCCTGCAGCGTTGCGCGCCGGCGGTTTCCGAACGTCGAGCGCAAATACCGCTCCGAGACCCTCAGCGCAGCCGCGTCGATGCCGCCCAAGCGTTCCAACGCCGACAAGACCAGTTCTCGTTTCGCATCCCTTTGCGCGGCGTCGTCGACGTGGAGCCAGTCGCATCCCCCGCAGCGACCAAACAATGCGCATGACGGCTCCCGGCGCGCTGGACTTTTCTCGATCCACCGCACGACGTCGCCCCGCAGGACTTTTTCGCTGAGCGACACCTTGGCTTCAACACGGTCGCCCGGCCACGTCAGCGGAACGAAGACCGCGCGTCCGTTGTGCACGGCGATGCCTTCGCCGGTATGCGCCACGCGCTCAATCCGAAGCTCGGCAGAGGTGGCCTCGGGCGGCGTCGCCCGAGGCTTCACTCCACGGCCCGTTTGTCGATTTCCGGAAGCTCTTGGCGCAGTCGTTCAACAAAGCGCTCAATCCGAAGGCGCTTTTCGTCGTCGACGTCGATGAACTCAAGCCCCATTCCGGGGACCTGGTTCGAGGGGTTGTCGAACTCGTTCACACGTGCAACCCGACCCGAAAGGTCGAACGGAAACGCCGTGTCAGGCAGTGAAATGATCAGCCGAACAGTGGTGCCGACCGGCAGCGGCTTCCGCGTGTTGATGAAGATGCCACCGCGCGAAATGTTCACGGCCCAATCGGTGATGAACCCATCCACGGTGCGGTACGCCACGAGCAGTTCGTGCTGCAAGCGGTCAGCTCGGCGCGTCGTTTTCACGTTGACGGATTTGGTCTTATCCATGACGGGCTCAAGCACTATAGCATCGCTAAATTTTCATCACGCCGATGTCAGAAGAAATCTGGAGTTTGGGCTCCGTGAGGCGCTGAACTTCTTCTGTCGTGACGCCAGGGGCGAGTTCTCGAAGCAACAACCCTTTTTCGGTCACCTCGAGATGCGCCAGGTCAGTGACAATGTGGTGAATGCAGCGTTTTCCGGTCAGCGGAAGCGTACACTGGCGCAAAATCTTGGGTTTCCCGTCTTTCGTGGCGTGCTCCATGGCGACCCAGACCCGCCGCGCGCCGGTCGCCAGGTCCATCGCACCCCCCATCCCCTTGACGAGCTTCCCGGGCACCATCCAGTTCGCAAGGTCACCGTTCTCGCTGACTTCCATCGCCCCCAAGACGGCCAGGTCGATGTGCCCGCCCCGAATCATCCCAAAGGACAGCGCCGAATCGAAAAAAGCCGCGCCGGGCACCACGGTGACGGTTTCCTTGCCGGCGTTGATCAGGTCTGGGTCCTCTTCGCCTTCGATCGGCCAGGGGCCCATCCCCAAGATGCCATTCTCCGAATGCAGCATCACTTCGATGCCCTTGGGAATGTAGTTCGCGACAAGCGTCGGCACGCCGATGCCCAGGTTGACGTAATAGCCATCGCGAAGTTCTTGGGCGATGCGTTGCGCAATCTGCTCTCGTGAAAATGCCATAGGCGTTTACGAGGCGCGTGGACGAACAGTCCGGCGCTCAATCCAGCGTTGATAGTTGTGTCCCAAAACCAGACGCTTCACAAAAATAGACGGGACGTCGACTTGGTCTGGGTCGAGCGCACCGACGTCCACGAGATTCTCCACCTCAGCGATGGTGACTTTCGCGGCGGCGCACATCCACGGAGAAAAGTTTCGCGCGGTCTTTCGAAACACCAAATTGCCCATGCGATCACCCTTCCAGGCGCGCACCAGGGCGAAGTCCGCGCGCAACGGCTTTTCCAACACGTACTCCTTGCCGTCGATGACGCGCACTTCCTTTCCCTCAGCGACGACGGTGCCCACGCCTGCCGGCGTAAAGAAACCGCCGATGCCGCAGCCGCCAGCGCGAATTCGCTCGGCGAAGGTGCCCTGCGGTGTGAGCTCTACTTCCAATTCGCCCGACAAGTACTGGCGCTCAAATTCCTTGTTTTCCCCGACATAGCTGGCCAGGATTTTTTTGACTTGCCTCGCCTTGAGAAGGACGCCTAGCCCGAGCTCCGTTGTTCCACAGTTGTTGGAGATAAGGGTGATGCCTCGCGTCCCCTTGCGGTGAAGCGCTGCGATGAGGTTCTCCGGGTTGCCGCACAGGCCAAATCCGCCGCTCATCAACACAACATTGTCGGGGACGTCGGCCACTGCGGCGTCCGCAGAATCAAACACCTTATTCATGCGCCCTCCCGGTCCACCATCAGGGCTATTCCCTCGCCGCCGCCGATGCACAGGCTCACCACGCCGCGGCGTTTGTTCTCGTCCTTGAGTGCTTGCAAGAGCGTCACAAGAAGTCGCGCGCCCGACGCACCAATCGGATGCCCTAACCCAACGGCCCCACCTCGAGGATTCACCCGCGCTGGGTCGAGCTTAAGAATCTGGCTGTTGGCGATCGCGACGACGGCAAAAGCCTCGTTGATTTCCCAAAAGTCAACGTCGTCAACCTTGCAGCGGGTGCGCTCGAGCAGGCGTTGCATCGCATCCGCCGGCGCAATGGTGAACTCCAGCGGTTTTCGCGCGGCGACGGCGTGACCCACAATCCTTCCGAGCACAGTGCGGCCTTCGGCCTTTGCGCGTTCGCGGGTCATGAGCACCACGGCCGCCGCTCCGTCGTTGATGGACGACGAATTGCCGGCGGTCACAGTGCCGTCTCGCTTGAAAACCGGCTTCAGTGTAGCGATCTTGTCGATCTTCGCGGCTTTCGGGCGCTCGTCCTCACTGACGACGATGGCCTCTCCGCGCTTTTGCGGAACCGTCACGGGGGCGATTTCTTCCTTGAATGCGCCCCGGCGCTGAGCGTCAACCGCTCGCCGCACCGACTCCCGCGAGTATTCGTCTTGCATCTCGCGCGAAATCTTCCGTGTCTCCGCACAAACTTCGGCACAACTGCCCATGTGCTGTTGGCTGTAAGGGTCCCACAAGCCGTCGTGAATCATCGCGTCTTTGAAGTCCACGTGCCCCATGCGCGCGCCCCCGCGCGTCGCATGCGAAAGGTAAGGCGCATTCGTCATCGATTCCATGCCACCCGCGATGGCGACTTCGACATCACCGAGCGCAATCGCTTGCGCAGCGGAGACCACCGCCTTGAGTCCCGACCCACACGCCTTGTTGAGGGTGGTGCAGGCGACACCCTCGGGAAGACCCGCCCCGAGCGCTGCCTGCCGTGCCGGCGCCTGCCCCACACCCGCCTGAAGGGCGTTTCCCATCCAGAGTTCCTCGACGTGCGCCGCCGAAACACCGGACCTCGCGAGCGCTGCCTGAATCGCGACGGCCCCGAGCTGCGGCGCGGCCAGCGATGAAAATGCCCCCTCAAAAGACCCTATCGGTGTCCGTGCTGCACCCACGATGACGACTTCCCGTGCCATATCCCAACCTTCTCGAAGCGAGCGCGTCGCAGTCTACGCTTAACCGAGGTTAACGCCCGCAAAGTGCCCCACCAAAGCGGTCAGGCCCATCGCCAGTGCGCCTCCCACCACCACGCGCATGGCAGCCTTCCAAGGACCTGCGCCACCCAAAACTCCTGAGAGCGCGCCGGTGCCCAAAAGCAGAACAAGGGCCACAGCCGTAATCCACCCCCCGCGCGCACCGCCCGGCGCGAAAGCGGCGGCAAGAAGTGGCGCCAGTGCACCCACGCCAAAACTCAACGCGGACACGACACCAGCCTGCAGTGGACGCGCACGCGTCATCTCGTTGATGCCCAACTCATCGCGCAAATGCGCACCCAAAGCGTCGTGCTCGTGAAGCGCCTCTGCGACTTGCTGAGCGAGCGGCCGTTGCAGGCCGCGCCGCTGGTAGATTTGAACGAGCTCTTCAAGTTCAGCCTCGGGCTCTGTCGCTTGCTCCCGGCGCTCTTTGGCTTCATCTGCGCGTTCGGCGTCGCGTTGTGCACTGACAGAAACATACTCGCCCACAGCCATCGACAAGGCCCCAGCGACGGCGCCGGCCGCGCCCGCAATCAGCATGCCCTCGACTTGTGCTTGGGCAGCGGCCACGCCCACCAAGAGGCTGGCGGTCGACACGATGCCGTCGTTAGCGCCAAGCACTGCAGCGCGCAACCATCCTGCGCGGTCGCCGCGGTGAGTTTCGAACTTCATCCGCGGCGTAACCTAGGCGGACTCATGACGCCCTCGAACAAAAAACACAGGGGGCCCTTCGAATGCCCTGACGAAGCTCAGCGGGTAAACCCGCGCGAGTCTACTGGAACTCACCCTGCGCTCCCCCGGCGCACTGTCCCTAGCAGGCTGCTAGGCAGCGTCTCCACCCTCGGTTGATCTGGACACCACCAAACGCAGCGAACTCTTCCGGCGCTTCTTTGTCGTCGGGATGAGCCCGCGCCCAACCTCGATGACGGCTCCGGACACAGCTCCAACTGCCGACGCGAGCGCGACCGTACCGCTGTTGGCGAGAACGTCGATGACGGGTCCGGTGTGTGTTTCAAGCGGAGACTGATTCACAAACGCGCCGACGAGCCAACCCAAGCTGGCCACGAGAGCGCCCTCCTTCGCCCCCGCGTCCGTGACCGCCCGAATTCGGTCACCCAGTGGGGAGGCTTTCGTCGCGCCAAGCCCGAACGCCGATCCCGCGTCACTGACCCAACTTCGAGCACCCACAAGACCTGCAATGACGCTCTGTGCGACCAAGAATGCAGCGCTCGCGTCGGTTCCCATCACCGATCCCTTCAACACTTGCGAGCATAAGAAGAGTACCGCGGGGCCCGTGACGCCGCCGGCCCGCTGCCCAAGCAAGCGTGGCGGCAAGCGAACAAGCCTTTGCTGAAGCGTCGACAGGCGCATGGATCGCATTCTCGGGCCAGAGCTCATGCCAGTTGCGCGACCACAAAGGCCGCCTCGAATTGCTCCGGGCGGCCTTGGCAGAACCTCTGGCGTGCTGGGTTACTTTTTGAGCTTGCTCGCCATGACGTCGCCCAAGCGTGCCTTGCTGCTTTCGGCCTGCTTGCGCAGGTACTCACGGTAGTCGTCGCCTTCGCCCAGCAGCGCCTTGATGGAGAGCGCCACTTTGCGGTCTTGGGTGTTGATGTCGATGATTTTCACATCGACTTCTTGGCCCTCTTGAACGACGTCGCGGGGGTTCTCGGTACGCTCTTCTCGCAACTCCGAAACGTGCACGAGGCCCTCGATGCCCGGCTCCACTTCAACGAATGCGCCAAAGTCAGTGACCTTCGTGACTTTGCCCCTCACGCGGCTGCCCACGGGGGTGCGCTCAGACAGCGTGTCCCACGGGTCTTGCTGAAGCTGCTTGATGCCCAAGCTGAAGCGCTCATTTTCAACGTCAATATTGAGCACCACCGCTTCGACTTCGTCGCCCTTCTTGTACATTTCGCCGGGGTGCTTCACGCGCTGGGTCCACGAAATATCGGACACGTGCACCAAGCCATCGACGCCCTCTTCGACGCCCACGAAGACACCAAAGTCGGTGACGTTGCGAACTTGACCCTTGATGACAGACCCGATGGGGTACTTGTCCTCGAGCAGCGTCCAGGGATTGGCTTCGATTTGCTTCATGCCCAGCGCGATGCGCTTCGCCTTGGGGTCGATGTCCAACACCACGGCTTCGACTTCGCGGCCGACTTCAAGCACCTTGGTGGGGTGCTTCTGACGCTTCGTCCACGACATTTCTGAGACGTGCACCAGACCCTCGACGCCCTGCTCGATTTCGACGAACGCGCCGTAGTCGGTGACGCTGACCACCTTGCCGTGCACTCGCGTTCCGACCGGGTACTTCTCGTCGGCGCGGTGCCAGGGGTCTTCTTGGATCTGCTTGAGACCCAGCGACACGCGCTCTTGCGAGGGGTCGAACTTGAGGACGACCACCTTCAACTCATCGCCCACGTTGAACATTTCGGACGGGTGCCCGATGCGGCCCCACGACATGTCCGTGATGTGAAGCAAGCCGTCGATGCCGCCTAGGTCGATAAACGCGCCGTAGTCGGTGAGGTTTTTGACCACGCCTTTGAGGACCGCGCCTTCTTTGAGATTCTTGAGCGTTTCTTTCTTGTGCTCTTCGCGCTGCTTCTCGAGCAGCACGCGGCGCGACAGCACGATGTTGCCACGCTTCTTGTTGAACTTGATGACCTTGAACTCGAACTCTTTGCTCAAGTACTGGTCCAGGTTTCGCACCGGTCGAATATCGACTTGCGAGCCCGGCAAGAACGCCTTCACGCCGATGTCGACGGACAGGCCGCCCTTCACGCGACCCACGATGGTGCCTTTGATAATCTCGTCGCGCTCGCAGGCCGCGGAGATTTCGTCCCAAATGCGCATCTTGTCGGCCTTCTCTTTTGAGAGGACGACCATGCCCGTGTCGTTTTCACGGCTCTCGAGCAACACCTCGATGGCGTCGCCGGCCTTGACCGTCACTTCGCCGCGCGCGCTGGTGAATTCGCCGATGGCGATTTGACCCTCGGATTTGTACCCGATGTCGACGACCGCATACTCCTTCGTCACTTGGACGACGGTGCCTTTGACGATTTCGCCTTCTTTGAGGATGCCATCGCCGCCTCGCTCTTTGAGCGAAGCTTCAAACATCGCTGCAAAATCCTCGTCGCCGCCTTCGAGGCCGGACTGATTCACGTTCTGCTGCATAGGGGGGATTTTCTCTTCAAACACTGCCGCCCCAAGAAGTGCCAGCCTCCGCGCGGGGCAAAAACGCGGACGCTCACCCCTGATAGCCACCATTGGCCAGAGAGGCGCGCACCCTATGCACCGTCATTTCACAGAGTCAAGTTGGCGGGTGTGACATTGGCGCGGAGGCAGCACCGAGCCGCACGCCGCAGCGAACCCAGGCGCATCCGGGTCGCTGGAACGACCGCCTTGCGCCACGGTTCAGGCTGGCACGTGTTAGGTGGACGCCATGGCATCGCGCTACGCACTTTTCCTGCGGGGCATCAACGTTGGCACCAAGAACAGCCTTCCGATGGCGACTTTCCGTCAACTGCTTGGCGACATTGGCTGTCGGAACGTTGAGACGTACGTCCAAAGCGGAAATGCCGTGTTCGAGAGTACCCTCGGCACGCCTCAGCTTCTGAGCAAGGCCGGAAAAGTTCTCGAAACGGAGATGAAACGGCCGATTCCCCTAGCGGTGCGAACGCTCGAAGAGATGGAGGCCATCGTCAAAGCGAATCCGTTCCGGGCACATCTTTCGGAGCCCAGTAAGTTGTGCGTGACCTTTCTCGAAGAGCGACCCATCCCAGCAGAATTGGCAAAGCTTCGCGGCGCAGACTTCGGGCCAGATGAATTCAGGTTGGCAGGGCGTGAAATTTATTCCTGGCATCCCAACGGCCAGGGCAAAAGCGAACTCGCCAAGGCACTTACGAAGTTGCCCGTGCCGGTGGCAACGACACGCAACTGGAACACGGTGCTGGCGGTGATGGAGATGTTGCAGGCGAGCTGATTTGAGAGCGGGCGCTGGAACGAGTTTCTGGCCCGCCTCAAACGCCGCCCGTACGTGCGGCCTCAACGAATGTCTCCAGCTGTGTTTCGGTGAACCACATTTGCGCCCGCCGCTCTTCGTGGACAACCAAGTAAGTGTTTTCGCCCTGCACACGCTTCTTGCCGACGCCGAGGATTCTGAGCGTCCCGCCCTTTGGGCCTGGCAGGCGATTTCCCGCGCACCATTTTGGGCGCGGTTTGACCTGCGCGCGGGCATTGCTTCTCCGGGAAATTTTCGCGAGTTGCCGCAGCCCCCGGCAGGCCAACTGACGACGGCCTTCACTGCAGGCCGCAAGGCTATCGTCGAACATGACCTCGAGGATGGCCCTCCGCTGCTTGGGGTGGAGCTGGTCGGCCCACTTCTCCAACGCGGTGACCAGCGCGCTTGCGTTGCAAGCCAAAGCGAGAAAGCATTTCAGCCCGCCATGGCTTGGCCGTCGCAGGCGCCCGGTCGAACATGCGAAGCGCCCAAATCGCGCGGGGATGAGCCAGTGCCCAAAGGAGATTCCGAACTCGGTGATTCACGGCGTCCGCACCCATCGCCAGTTCCGCGCCCAGCGCTGAAACGCTGTCACGGTCGCAGACAGCCCGCCGAACAACACGCTCCTCCTCGGCGCTCAAACCACTCCGTTCCAAGGTGGCGCGCACGTCATCGGCGTCGCGGAAGCCGGCGGCGGCCAGCGTGTGAACAAACCCTTTGTCGACCAGCCTGGGCAACTGCAGCGCGGGAGTCCAACTTCGACGAACGGCGAACACCTGCTTGATCAGCGTGACCGAGTCTTCGGTGAGTGAGCAATCTTAAGACGAACGACGTCGACGCCATTGGACCGCTGCGAGGCAAAGGAGCGCGAGCCATCCCCCACCTTCGTAGCCACCGACAAGGCTGCAGGCAGGCCCCACTTCAAACTGGCGCCGAACCAAGAAGGAAAGGTCCAACTCACCGTCGAGGTATCCGGGAGCGCTCGCGACGAGCCGGGCGGAGTCCCCACTGTCCGCCCAAACGTAAAAATCCCTTCCAGCCGATGCCGACGTGAGCGTGAAAGAACCCAGGGGATCGCTGCAGGCATCGTCCGTGTAAAGGTTGGGATTCGAACCCTGCCAAGTCAGTGCGGGCGAAGGCGAATCGGTGGGAGGCGTTTCGTCTCCAAGGACATCCTCGACTTGGACGCGGAACGGTCCGAGGCAACGTCTCGCCAGCAGCACCGGACCCGGCCCGGAGAGCGCCAGCCGCAAGGGCGACACCTCGAGCACCTGGTTGCTTCCGAGGTTCGCAACGAAGAAGCTGCCCTGTGGACTTCGGGAAACGTCGTAGGGCCAGTACAGGTGTGTCAAATCGTTTCCGGGAACGCCAGTGACGCCAAAACTCCAGACGACAGTGCCGCCGGCCGGGAGCGTCGGCCTCACTTGCAGAATCCGATGATTGTCGGAGTCTGCGATGAGAACATCCCCATTCGGTAGTCGCCTGGCCGATGTTGGCCGCTGCAAATGAGCCTCATCGCTCCCTGCTACGCCGCGCTCTCCGAATTGCCAGATGACGGTCGCCCCGGTCGGACCCGCGCCGGGCACGATTTCGCTGACCGTATGTGCGCCGACCTCCGCGACAAGGATGCGTCCGTTCGGCTCAACGTCCACGTGAAACGGCTGGGCGAGTTCATCAGGCCCAAATCCAGTGGCGCAATCGGAACGTCCCAGCTGCCATGCCTTTGAACCGGTGGGGGTAATTTCCAAAAGGCGCGCGTGATCCTGGTCAACGACCAAGTAGTTTCCATTGGCAAGCAACGCGAGGTCTGACGGAAGATCCAGGTTGCCGTCGGCGCAGGTGCTACTCCCACTTCCATAAGACCAAATGACCGATCCACTGGCCGTCTGGCGCTCAACCCTGTGGGCAGCGGTACGCGCCACCAGAAGGGTTCCATCCGGCAGCAAGTGGCCACTGTCTGGATCTTCCGCGAAACGTGAAAGCAGCAACGAGTAACCTGCCGGCCGGGTGGGCTGTATGCGCAAGATCCGTTGGTTGAACTTGTCGGCGACAAGGAGGGAGCCGTCCGGAGCGGACTCAACACCGCTCGGGTTGTTCGTGCTGTCATCGACCCAAAGCACCTTCGCAGCGCCGAATGCGGAGAGCGAGAAGGCGGCCAACGCGAAAAACAGTGCTCGATAGAAAATAGCTTCGAGACTCTACTGAAGGGCACCTGCACTGCCAATCCGGGCTCGCTGAAGACTGTCGCCAGGCGGCGCAGGTCTGCAGAGGACAACAGTGCCCCGCTTTGGCGGTTAGTCTGGACCTCATCGCGGAACAGCTCGCCCCGAAAACTTAGACCCTCTGCGAGGGGAAACCCCCACAGTTGCCGGGGGATTTCCTCCACAGACTTGCCATCAAACAAATGAATTCGGCGCATTGAAAACAGACACACTGAGGCCGGCTGTCAACGCGTTGTTGCAGGCGCGCACCGGCGCGTACATTCCCACCCACATGCGCGCTCCGCTCCTCATGGCAGTTCCTCTTTGCTTCCTGGCGTTTGGATGTACGCCTCTCGTCGGAAACCTCGACGACGCACCTCCCGTCCCGTCGCAGGATCCCCCGACGGTCGTGGGGACTCCTCGGCCACTGCCAACCGGTACGATGACATCTGCGCGTGTGTCGACGGCCGTTACGATCGACGGAAGGCTCGATGAGGCGGTGTGGACGGCTTCCGACTATTCGGCATTCTCCAACGCGTCCTTGAGCGACAATGAGGTTCGCGCCAAAGCTGCTTGGGACGACACGCATCTCTATTTCGCGTTTGACGTCACCGACGCGAATGTCGAATCCGGAAGCGGACAACTTTGGACGGACGACGGTCTCGAAGTGTATCTGGACGTTGGCAACAACAAGTCCACGTCGATGGACAGCAATGACTTTCAGTTCATCTTTACGACGGCCGGCGCGAGGAGTGACACCGCGACGCGCACCGCAGTGATGGCGAGGGCGGGTGGTTACACGCTGGAGGTGGCGATTCCATGGACACGTTTGGCGGTCAATGCGGCCGCGAACGCTGCGTTTGGTTTGTTGCTTGGGAACAATGACAGAGACAATGGGACGTCACGCCAGTTTGATTGGGTGAATGCCATCGCGTCCGGCAGTTACTTCAATCCCAGTCTTTGGGGGCGCCTCTCACTGACCGGGGGTGGCGGCGCAGAGCCACCACCACCACCGCCCCCTCCGCCACCACCCCCTCCTCCACCGCCGCCCGAGTCCCCGCGTGTATGCCTTGGGGGTGAGCGGAGTGGGTCTGCGCCCAACGGGACGGTTTTAGGGGCGATTTCGTTTCCCTACCCGACGCTGCGAAACATTGCAGCGATGTGGCTCATCGGAGGGGACGACAACCAAAACGGCGTGGTGGAAGTGCGTTACCGAGTGCAAGGCACGTCGGCGTGGTACCGAGGGATGAATCTGCGGAGAGTGCCGGCAGGCAATGCGTGGGAGAATAAACATTCCGGAAGCCTCTTCGACTTGCAGCCAGGCACGGCCTACGAGGTGGAGCTGTACCTCAACGACTCGGATGGTGGATGTGCAGTCCGCACGCAAGTCGTGAGGACACGGCCCGTGCCGGGGCCAATGGCCGGCGCCCCTGTCAGGAGTGCAACGCCGGGTAGCCTGTCTTCGGTGCTTTCCAGCGCGGTGTCAGGCGACATCGTGCTTCTGTCGGCAGGGACGTATGGCGGCTTCTCGTTTGGGCGACAGGCGCCGGATGACAGGCCCATTGTCATTCGCGGAGAAAGTGGCGCGGTTGTCTCAGGAAATATCGACCTCAGTGGCGCCTCGAATGTGCAGTTGGAGAGACTCACCATCCGCGGCAGCGTGAACATCAACGGTTCGCGACGCGTTTCAGTCATGCGCAACCAAATATTGACGCAAGGGAACGGTGAGGGGGATTTTGGCGTTGGCGCGTGGGTGCTGACGCAAGAAGCCTACATCGCAGACAACATCATCCGTGGCCCAGCCCCATTTCAAGATGGCAGCATCTTCCAGCCCATCTACCTCGGCGAGGGCGTGCAACTCACGGGGCCCGGGCACGTCATCGAACACAACCGCATCTCCAACTTTCGAGACCTCATCTCTTTCTGGGAAGGTTCAACCGCCCAGGAACAAATGAGCATCGACATTGTGGAGAATGAGTTGTCCGAAGCATTGGACGATGCCATCGAAGCGGACTTCTGCAAGGGCAACTGCCGGGTGCTGCGAAACCGCATCACCAACGCCTTCATGGGCGTCAGCGTTCAGCCGACATTGGGCGGCCCGGCGTATTTCATCCGCAACGTCATGTACAACGTCCACATGTACTCGTTCAAATTCAATACAGGCAGCGACGGGGACGTCATCCTTCACAACACCATCATGAAGAGTGGTGACGCGATGATTACGCGTTCCGTCACCCACTACCGCCAGTACATGCGCAACAACATCTTCATGGCTGGGCCTCAAAGTCAGTGCGTCACCATCGACTATGGTGGGACGCCGCAAACCTTCTGTGGCGGTTCGGGTGCTGTCATTTGGCTGCCCGCGGCGGCGTCCTACGACATGGACTACGACGGCGTGTATTCGGCCAGCGGTTCTATTTGGGGCCAACTTGGTTCCGTGGCCTTCAACAGCTTTTCGGAGCTGCGGGCGTGGACAACCGAGGCGCATGCGGTGGAGTTAACCCCCGCGGTGTTTGCCAACGCCATCGCCTTTCCGTCGCAACTGTTCCCTGCACGCCCCATCAGCGACTTCCGCTTGAGGGCGGGTTCGGCCGCGGAGGACAGAGGCGTCGCCATCCCTAACGTCAACGACGGCTTCGCCGGTGCTGCACCGGACCTCGGGGCTTACGAAATCGGACAGCCCCTTCCTGTCTACGGGCCGAGGCCGTAACTGAACAGACGATTCTCGGCGCTGGATGCGCTGGCGGGTTGCAATCCGTCGCTGTAAAACGCTGCGCTGGTGTGGCTCCGCAGTATGCGTCGTCAACCGCCGTTGGCCAGGTTCGGCGTGCGCTGTCGACTGCCGCTAACCCTTCAGCACTTCCCTGGCGATAACCAACCGTTGAACTTCGCTGGTGCCTTCGTAAATCGTCTGAACGCGTGCGTCGCGAAAGTAGCGCTCCACGGGGTAGTCGTTCAGGTACCCGTAGCCACCGTGAATTTGGAGCGCCTTGTCACACGCCCGCTGCGCCACTTCAGACGCAAACAGTTTTGCCATCGACGCTTCGCGCGTGAAGGGCTGCCCGGCTTCTTTGAGCTGCGCGGCGCGGAGGGTGAGCAACTCAGCAGCAGTCAGTTCGGTCTGGGCGTTGGCCAAGAACCACCGGATGGCCTGAAAATCCGCAATCGGGCGGCCAAACGCTTGGCGCTCTTTCGCATACCGCACCGACGCCTCGAGCGCGGCGCGCGCCACGCCGCACGCTTGGCTGGCAATGCCGATTCGACCGCCGTCCAGGGCCATCATCGCAAAGCGAAAGCCCTGCCCTTCTGCACCCAAGCGCTGCGCCTCAGGCACCCGCATATTTTCGAAGGCGAGCGGTACGGTATGCGAGGCGCGCAACCCCATTTTCTGCTCAGGCTTGCCCACGTGAAGACCGGGCGGATGACCCTCTAGAATGAAACACGACAAGCCCTTGGTACCTGCGTCGCTGGTGCGTGCCCACACCACTGTCACGCCCGCCTCACGACCGTGCGAAATCCACTGTTTGCTGCCGGACAATACGTAGCTTGCACCGTCTTTCACAGCGCGCGTCGAAATCGCACCGGGGTCAGAACCAGCGTGTGGTTCGGACAACGCAAACGCGCCGCACAGCGCATCGCCAGAGGTCAGCTTCGGCACGAAGCGTTCGCGCTGAGCCGGTGTCCCCTGCCGGGCAATCAACTCGGCACACATGTTGGTGACACCCATCGTGACCGAGGTCGAGGCGCACGCCCGCGCGATTTCCATCATGGCCAACGAATAGGAGACCGCGCCTGCGTCGGCACCTCCGACGTCGGTCGGAACATTGACACCCATGAGGCCCAGCTGCGCGAGTTCCCTGAGCTCCGACGTCGGGAAAGCCTCCTCCCGATCACGCGCCGCTGCGCCCGGCAGAAGCCGGCTCTCCGCAAACTGACGCGCCGTTTGGCGAATCAGCGTCTGGACTTCAGAAAGCTCAAAATCCACGTGAGCGCCCGCCCCAACCTCAGCGAACGGTTTTGAGATTGAACGGGTACATCACCGGGTGGTCCCGCTTGTCCGGCGGCTTGGGAAACGTCAGGGAACTCAGTACGCCGACGACACACTCGTGCAGTTTCGGATCCTTGAGGGACGTGCCGCCCTTCTTGACGGTGGCTTTTTTCACCATGCCCTCGGGCGTGATGACAAAGGACGTCATGAGTTTGCCTTCAAGCACCTTCTCTTTTTCCGCGAGCGTCGACTCGTAGCAGGCCTGGATTTCATCTTGATGGTGCCCGATGACTTTGCGGATGGCCCCAGGGCTAAACAACATTTTGTCGACCGCCAATGGCACCTTCGTGAGAGGTGCCGTGCCACCATCCGCCACAGAAACTACCGGCGAGCTGGCAGAGTTGCCGGCGTCCGCGGGGCTTTGAGCCGATACCGTTGCGCCCAACAACATGCCTGCCACTGCAAGAAACCGCTTCATGCCTCTACTCCTTGAGCAATTGCGTCGAAATGACGATGCGCTGAATTTCACTGGTGCCTTCGTAGATTTCTGTAATCCGTGCATCTCTGACGTGGCGTTCGGCGTCGAATTCTTTGCTGTACCCCTGACCCCCGAAAATCTGCAGCGCCTTGTTGGCCACACGACTGGCCATTTCGGATGCGTACAGCTTGGCCATGGCGCTTTCGGTGCTGTGACGCAGCTTTGCGTCTTTGAGGAGGGCCGCCTTGAATACCAAGAGCCGCGCCGCGTCGATCTCGGTCGCCATGTCGGCCAGCATGAACTGAATCGCCTGGTGTTCTGCAATCGGCTTTCCGAACGTTTTCCGCTCTTGTGCATACCGGGTCGCTTCTTCAAACGCCGCCCGCGCAATGCCAATCGCCTGTGCTGCAATCCCAATGCGGCCGCCGTCGAGCGTACTCATCGCGACTTTGAAGCCATCGCCTTCCTCGCCCAAGCGCTGGGCCACCGGCACCTTCATGTCTTCAAAGTACATGGTGCAGCTGAGTGCCGCGGAGATGCCCATCTTCTTGTCGGGCGGATTTCGCTGAAATCCGGATGTGTCCGCTGGCACCAAAAAGGCACTGATGCCTTTGTTGCCCGCCTTAGGATTCGTCATTGCGAAAAGCACGATGGCATCGGCAACCGGACCGTTGGTGATCCAGTTTTTCGACCCGTTGATGACGTAGGCGTCGCCTTTGCGAACGGCGGTCGTCTTTTGAGCGCCGGCGTCCGAGCCAGCTTCCGGCTCGGTGAGGCCGAAACAGCCAAGCTTTTCGCCTCGCGCGAAGGGTTTGAGAAAACGTTCTTTCTGGGCGTCGGTGCCAAAGCGCGTGACTGGGTCGCAGTAAAGCGAGTTGTTCACGCTCGCGATGACTCCAGTCGAGGCGCAACCGCGCGAGAGCTCTTCAATGCAAAGCGCGTAGGACACAGCATCGAGCTCAGCCCCGCCCCAGGCTTCTGGCACACACATGCCAAGCAACGAGAGGCTGGCCGCCTTCTTCACGGCGTCCCAGGGAAATTCGTGCGTTTCGTCCCAACGCCGGGCGTTGGGCAACAACTCCCGTGCGGCAAACTCACGGCACGTGCGCTGGGTTTCACGCTGAATGTCGGACAATTCAAAGTTCATGAAGGTCAATGTCCTTGGTATCGCGGGGGGCGTTTCGCCAGAAATGCGCTCATGCCTTCGCGTTGGTCCGCGGTGCCAAACATCAGGCCAAAGGCCTGCTGTTCCATCGCGTTCGCCTGTGCGAGGGGCAAGTCCTGTCCGTCCTCGACCATGCGTTTGACTTGCGCGATGGCCAACGGCCCGCGCTGCAGAATCTTCGCGAGCACAGCGCGCACATGCGTCAGAAGTTCTGCCTGCGGGACGACATCCAGAACCAAACCGATTTCTTTCGCGCGCGCAGCAGAAATGGGCTCCGCGACAAAGAGCAACTCCTTCGCACGTTGAACACCCACGCGGCGGCTGAGCCGCTGGGTGCCACCAAAACCGGGAATCACGGCCAAAGTCACTTCTGGAAATCCAAGCTTGGCGTTGTCCGCAGCGTAAAGAAGGTCACACCCGAGGGCGAGTTCAAGCCCGCCGCCCAGCGCAAAGCCATTGATGGCGGCCACGGTCGGAAAAGGCAATGCCTCCAGCCGCGCAAAGGCTCTGTGGCCAAGCTCCGAAAACCGCCGCGCTTGCTCGGGCGAGAAATCCGCCATCTCTTGAACATCCGCGCCAGCAACGAAGGCCTTGGCGCCCGCGCCCGTGACAATCAAACCCCGAGCACCGGGACGTCGCGCCGCAGCTTCAGCGGCGGCGAGTACCCCCGCCAATGCCGCGCTGTTGAGTGCATTGAGCGCCGACGGTCGGTCGACGGTCAGAAGCCCAATGTCGCCCTCCCACGTGAGCGAAACGCCGCTGTCGTTCATGCCCTTGGCCCTTTAACCGTGAACGTAGAACCCACGCCCGGATTTTTTCCCGAGCCAGCCACCGTCTACATATTCGCGCAGCAGGGGACACGGGCGGTACTTGTCTTCGCCGAGGCCTTCGTGAAGCACTTCGGCAATGAACAGCACCGTGTCTAGACCGATGAAATCGGCGAGCCGCAGCGGGCCCATCGGCTGATTGGTGCCCAAGCGCATAGCAGTGTCGATGTCTTCTGCGGACCCCAAACCCTCCATCAGGGCAAAAATCGCCTCGTTGATCATCGGAATCAAAACACGGTTCACGATGAAGCCCGGCCGATCGCGCGAGACGACAACCTGCTTTCCCATGTGTTCTGCCAGCGCGCGGGTCTGGGTGAAAGTTCCCTCTGAAGTCCGCACACCGCGAATCAGCTCGACCAGCGCCATCAAGGGAACCGGGTTCATGAAATGCATTCCGATAACGGCTTCTGGACGCTTCGTCGCTTGAGCCAGCTTCGTGATCGGCAACGACGAGGTGTTGCTGGCCAACACGCCCCCTGGACGAACAACCTTGTCCAACGCGCGAAAAATTTCGAGCTTGAGTGACAAGTTTTCCGTGACGGCTTCCACCGCGAAATCCACTTGGGGAATGCGATCGAGCGCAGCAACGGTGGTCAGGCGGCTTCGCGCGGAAGCACCCACTTCTGCAGAAAGCTTCCCCTTCTCTACAAGCTTTCGAATCCCCGCATCGATGCGTTCGCGTCCCGCATCCAGAGCGGCTTGGGCCGCGTCGACCAGGACAACGTCAAGTCCTGCGGCCAAGGCAGTCTGTGCAATGCCAGCGCCCATCTGGCCGGCCCCAACGACAGCAATTTGCTTCACGTTCATGAATGACTCTCTCCGTTAAACGTCGGCGGGCCGCTTCTTGGCAGGTCGTGCCGCTTGCGTTTCGACCCGAAGTTGTGGCGCGGACGTGGGGTCCTTGGACGGGACAAGCCGAATCTCCGCTTTCACCTCAAGGGTCATGCCTTTGAGAAGCTTGACCACTTCGTCGCGCACCGACTGGGATGAAAGGAATTGCCGGAGCTCTTCAGCCAAGACGCGCGCCACTTCTTCTTTCGTGCGCTCGGCTTGCGAGGTCACAAACCCCAGCAGCTCTTTGGGCACTTTCAGTTGGCCGGCGAGATTCCGGACGCCTTCTTCCGTCAAGAAGAACGCGCCCAAACCGGCGGCGGCGGCCTTACGGACGAAGTCCGTCACAAATCCACGAACCGGGCCTTCGCGCGTCTCATCGCGCGAGTCTGGGTCCGGCGCATACGGGTCGTCGGGCGGAGTTTCAGTCACGGCGCCGAGACCGCCTGGGTGGATACGCGAGGCGCTTGCATCCGGACACCCGCGCTCGCGATGCGCGCCGCCACAGCATCCGCGATGGCCACGAATGCTTGGGCGGTGCTCGACTTTGGATCTTTTGCAACAATCGGAACGCCTGCATCGCCGGACTCACGAATCGACAACTCCAGCGGCACTTCCCCAAAAAACGGAATTTGAAACAGATCCGCAGCGCGCTTGCCGCCCCCGTGGTGGAAAATCGGCGTCGCCTCGTGACAGTGCGGACAAACAAACTGGCTCATGTTTTCCACAATGCCCAGCACGGGGATGTTCACCTTGTCGAACATCTGTTTCGCGCGAACAACGTCGGCGAGCGCGACGTCCTGCGGTGTCGTCACAAGGACGGCACCGGCGGCTTGAATCGTCTGACTGATGGTGAGGACCACGTCGCCTGTCCCCGGCGGAAGGTCGAGAATCAAATAGTCCAGTGGGCCCCACTGCACGTCCCGAAGCAACTGTGTGAGCGCGCCGTGCAACATCGGGCCGCGCCAAATCAGCGCCTGTTCGGGCTCAACCATGAATCCAATCGACATGATTTTGAGCCCGTGCGCCGTCAGAGGCTCAAGCGTTTTGCCATCCGCACTCTTCGGTCGCGCGTCTGACAGACCTGTCATCAATGGAACCGACGGGCCGTAAAAATCTGCGTCCAACAGGCCCACGGGTGCTCCGCCGCGCGCGAGCGCGACAGCGAGGTTGAGCGCAACCGTGCTTTTGCCCACGCCGCCCTTGCCTGCACCGACGAGCACAATGTTTTTGACGTCGGGGAGCAGCGCCTGACGCCCACCTGGGGGGGTTGCCATCATGCGGCCCACCCTCGCCCCCCAAACCAAGGGGTGTCAACAGTGGATTGCAACGTCCAAGCATCCGGGCAAACCGCCCAGAGGTTCACCTGCGTCGCCAGCTCAATCGCCTGCGAAATGCGCCAGGGGCGCGCTCGCGTCTCTATCCATCGCGTTCGAAAAGCCCTGCCCGGAACATTCGCGAGCGCAAGCGCCCGCTGTGCCGCAGCGTCGAAGCTTCCCAAGCCGTCGATCAGCTTTGCGTCGAGCGCCGCTTTCGCCGTGAAGACGCGTCCTTCAGCGCGCGACAACACGTCTTCGCGCGACAACCTCCGCGCCGTGGCCACGGCGTTCACAAATTCCGCGTAGGTGTCTCCGACCTCGCCGTCCAAGGCTGCGCGCTCTGACTCCGTCAGCGGCCGGCTCCACGTGCTGAGCGCCGCGTGGGCGCCGCGCGAAATGATTTCTCGGTGAACCCCGGCACGCTGCAACAAACCCGAAGCTTCAAAGCGACCGGCGTAGACACCAATCGACCCGACGATGGCGCCATGTCCCGCCCAGATTTCCTTCGCACCCAGCGCCGCAAGGTAACCGCCGCTGGCGGCGACTTTGTCGCAATACGCCACGACGGGTTTTTCCTGAGCAAGCCGCGCGACGGCTTCGCGAATGTCTTCGGAAGGCGGCGCCGCGCCGCCAGGACTGGCGACGTAGAGCATGACCGCTTCGGTGCGCTCGCGCTCAAGCCGCTTGAGCGTGCGCACAAGCGTTCGCCCACCGACCGCGCGAAGGCCGCCCGGAAGTTGTCCACCGTCTCCTGGGACAATCATCCCCACCAGCGGGACAACCGCAATCGTGGGGAGCCGACGCATGGGCCTCCACGTGGGCATCGCCCAAGGCTTGCACGCTCGATGTTCGGCGAACGAGGCCACGGCGCGGCTGACCTCCGGCAACTTTTGACCCGTCAAGTGAGCGTCAAGATCTGCATCGCCGACCAAGGCATCGACGAGCTTGGCGCTCAGCGCTCGCGAAGCGCGATGGGGCCCGGCGTCGATGGTGCGCCGAACTTCATCCGGAGCCTGTCCTCGACCGCGAGCGATACGGTCGACGAGTGTTTCGTAGCGCTCGTCGAGAATGGCTTCCAACGCCTGCCGACGGGGCACGGAGATGGTGGCGTTAGTAAAAAACTCAGGCGCCGTCTTCCACTCCCCACGCCGAAAGAACTCGGCCGTCACACCCAGGCGTTTAAAGAATGGCGCTACTGCGTTGACCTCGATGGCGTAACCCAGCACGTCCAGCCGCCCGGTCTTTGGCAGCACCACCTCGGAACACGCGCTGAGCACTTCGTACTCTGGGTTGCCCGCGTGGGACGAACGGCCCACGACACGTTTCCCCGCCGCTTTCAACGTGGCGATGACGTCACGAATCACCTCGATTTTGGCGCTGCTCAGTCGGAGGTGTTCCACTTCGATGAGAACACCCACGACGTGTGCGTCCCGGGCGACTTCAGCAAGTTCGCGTGTGAAGCGATCGAGGCTGAGCGGGGCTCTGCGCCACCACCTGCGGCGTCCGAACCCCTCCCGAAACGGCAAGTCCCCGCTGAGCTTGAAACGAACGAACGCCGGACGCTTCATGGCTCGCGCCAGCCGCATCGGCAGGAGCAACCCCCAAGCCAACGCGCGAAGGAGATTGATGAAACCGCTGAGAACAAACCCCATGTGTGCGCAACTCCCATCGACCGTGCTACCGTTTTCCCCGTGCTTTCGCCTCTACGACGCCTTTTGCCCCTGACTTCTCTTCTTGTCGCGACCGCGACCTGGGCAGGGCCGCGGGAATTCGTGGCGCCGCCGCCGATGTCGCAGGAACAAGAGGCCGCACTGAAGGCCAGGGGCAACGCCGCGTTGAAGTCCTACCTCAATCAGATGCCCGTGGATCGCCCGATTCCATGGCTCGGCATTTTTCTCGCCCTGGGAACGCTGGGTGCCGCGGCGCCGTTCGCGTTGCGCGCCTACCGGGACACGATCGCCGGGGCCCCGAGCAAGACCGGGCGCGAGGAATAAGCCCCTTCGGGCGCTCTAAGCCGACGCGGGGCCAAACTCGACCAGCCCATCCTCGTTCACGCGGGCCCGATTGCCGAGCAGCGGCGCGACGAGCGCGATCTGATCTTTCAAGTGTGACGTCACCAACGCGGTTCGGTAGCGAATCCGCGCGGCAGCACCCAAGCGCCCAAGCGCCATGAGCGCAGCGGGAATCACGAGTTGATCCGCCAGGTGAACATCCAACGCGCCCGCACTGGCCATGAACGCAGTGAGCGCGGAGGCTGCATGCCGGCCAACCTGTTCCGGTTCCGCGCCGCGCTCTCCGATGGCCTGAAAGCCTGCGAAAGTCCGCTCAAACTGGGCCCGAATCAGTACGGCGCTCCCCGCCGAACGCATGGAAGGCACACGCACGGATTCTGAGTCGGCCAGAATCCCCTTCTCCCGCAAGGCCGCCAGCGTCGCTTGCGCTTGGCGCTCGGCCACCTCGGCGCCCATCTGCGCGACCACCGACGTCACCTGGACCGACTTCAACGTGCCGCGCGACGCAATCTCAAAGAGCTCCGGCGCCCCAGACCAACTCCCGATTTTCACCGAAATCTCGCCGCCACCCTCCGGGGGAAAGCCCGCTGAGTGCAACGAGAGCGCAGTCTCGATGCCCAAAGCAGCGATGGCGGGTTGCCAAATTTTGGCGAGATAGTGAAACGAGGGCGCCTTCGGCACGTGCGTTCCGCCCCGCAGCCGAAGCGTCCCCCCGCCGGCCAGCGCGAGAGGATAGGTCAAGCACTGCAGGACCAGGCACGCGCTCGCGGCCCCACCCACGTCGATCTCGTAGTCCCCTGTAGAAACGCGGCCAGGTATAAACGTCAATTCCTCGCTGCCACGCTCAGAACCCTGGGACGTGCCATTGGAAATGCGTTCGGCCCCTCGAATGCACGGCAAATGTGCGCCCCGCAACCCGGCCGGCTGGCGTTCGCTGCGAAGTCGAACGATGCGGACAGGCCGTTGCATCGACAATGCAAGCGACAGCGCCGTGCGCAGGACTTGCCCGGTGGCGTTGCGACCATCGACTTCCCAGACCTGAGCGCTATCGGCCAATGGACGTCCTCCGCGTCAAACCCCTCGGCTGCGATTAGGACGAAGGCTTCGGAGCGTCGATAGGATCCGGAGGTTTGGGATCCAGGGGCGTCGGACCGCTCTCGAGGGCATCCTCTTCCGATGTGCCCGTCTTGTTCGTGCTGTCCGAGCCACTTTTGAGTTCTTCAAGGCCCACGGGTGGTGGGGCCGCGCTTGTTCGACCGGTCGGGCTGAGCTCCTTGGCCATTTCGCGACCGACCTCATCCAAGACGACCGTCAACGCCTCGCGAAAACGGGTGGGCTCGCGGGCGATATCAAACGGATCGAGACCGGCCGCGTCGCTGCGAAGAAGGTCCTTCCGAAAGGGCCAACGCCAGATGTCTCCGCCGCCGAGAAGAAACATTCGGCCGTATCCCTCGACGAAGACCTGCGCTCTTCCGCCTTCGCTGCGAAGTCCGTAGTCCTTGACCACAATCTCGACGACGGCATCAGCGCCCAAACTCTTGAGCACCGCATAGTCCGGCGGGTGTGCGGGGACCTCTTCCACCAGAAAGCTTTCAAACGCCGTGTGAACCGAGGCCTGAGGCACGGACTGTGTCCAAGGTGCCACCTGTGGCAGGCCTCCGAGTGCGCCTGCACGAACCCGCTCAGACACCTCAAAACGACTCACCCCGCTCGCCAACTTCAACGCCAGGCGGCGGTCGGCCTCTCGAGGGTCCAACCGCTTGAGGCGATCTGCGTAACTTTCATCTTCTCGGAATACCCGCGCCAGTGGCCCGGCATTCTCCTCGATGCGCGAAACCCAAGCAGGCCGCTTGACCTGATCGAGGTCACGCCCTGACAGCTGAACGTGCGCGCACCCCAGGAGACTCAACGACAAGGCAAGAATTCGTCTCATAGGTTGCGTATACTCCACGTCCTTCCACGCGAGGAACCTTCTGCATGCTTCGTTACCCCAGAACCCTGCTGTTTGCTTCGCTGCTTTGGGGCGTCAGCTGCTCTCGCCCAACCGAGCCTCCAGCCGACGCGCCGGCGACCAAACGCGCAGGCCCGGTACTCGACACACCGCCGCCAAGCCAACCCAGGCCGCCCGCCGCTTCCGCGGGAAAGGCCGAACCGGAATGTGCGGCTGCGCCTCAAGACGCCCCCCCGCAGAAGCGCAAGCTTGGCCCGCTGACGGCTGAGCAACGCGGAACAACGTTGGACTTTGGTACGTCCGGCGCCGGCGACCCGCTGGTTCTCGGCGTCTTGGGCCCGTTCAACGAAGACAGCGAAGCGAATGTCGCTGCGGTGTCGCGGTACTTGCAGTTTTTCGCTTCGCAGAAGGCAAGCGCAGTCGTTGTTGCTGGCGACATCGGCGAGACCGAAGAAGGCATCGCGAAAATTCTGACGGCGCTCGCCAAATCCGGGTTGCCGATTTTTTCGTTGATCGGCAATCGCGAATGCAAGGCGGACTACGTCGGCGCGGTTCGCGCCGTGGCCGCGCGATACCCCCACCTCATCGACCTCAACCAAGTGCGCGCTGTTCGTTTTCCTCAAGGCGTCCTTGTGTCGATCCCCGGCTACCATGACGCCAACTTCATCAACTGTGCCGCCGGCTGTCGTTACTTCTCGAGCACAGTCGACGAAGCCATTGCGATCGCCAAACAGCAAACCGCACCCGTGGTTTTGGTTGCGCATGGTCCGCCGCTCGGAGAAGGCAGCCAAGCCGTCGACTATGCGGTGGCGACAGGCAACGTGGGTGATCCAGAAATTCGGCGCGCCTTGGGGCAGGCCTCCATTCCTTTCGGCTTGTTTACACACATCAAAGAGTCGGGCGCTCGGGCCACTGACTTGGTCGGCACCACTCGCGTTGCGCAAGGCGCATTCGTCAAGAGCCTGTACTTGAACCCCGGCCCCGCCAACACCGCGAAATGGAAGATGAATGATGGCACCGTGGGCTACGGTTTTGCAGCGACGCTGACACTCAAAAACGGCGAGGCCGCGTGGAAATCGTTTCGCATTCCACCGCCTGCAGCAGAAGAAAAGCGCGCGGGCCCCAAGGCCCCACCCGCTGGCAAACCTGTGTCGCCCTGACGCTCTTTTGCGATCCCCCATTCCCCGGGCCTACTCTTGGGGGGTGGGAATTTTCGCATCTCCTTTGAAGCGCCGTCGTCTGGGCGAACTGCTCATGGACGCGGGGCTCATCTCTGAAACGCAACTTCGGCACGCCCTGTCGGAACAGCGCCGCTGGGGTGGACGTCTTGGGCGAACACTTTTGGAACTTGGCTACGTCAACGAGACGGCCATGGCAGAAGCGCTGTCCAAGCAACTGCGCCTTCCCGCGGTCGATTTGGACGCGGCCGAACTGCCCGCCGACGCGCCCCGCTGGCTCCGACTCGATGTCGCCGAACGCTACGGCGTGTTTCCCTTGCAGCGCGACACGGTACAAAAAGTCCTGCGCATTGCGACTGCAGATCCGACGAATGCGGAGACTGTACAAGCGCTGACGTTCTACACGGGAATGCGCATTGAGCTTGCGGTCGCCAGCACTGGCGCCATCGAACGCGCCTTGAAACGCGGCTATTCCCGGGGCCCCTCGCCCGCTCCGACAGGCTCTGGGTTACTCCCGCCTGACCGAATGGCCGCTTTCGAAGCCCGCATCGGCGCGCTGGAGGGGCAGCTCGCGCTCGCGCAACGTCAGATTTCCGCACAACAACAGCTCATCGATGAGTTGCTCGAAGCGCAAACAGCGCCTCAGCCGGCACGTGAACGCGCCACGCCTGAAACGGTGAGCTGACACGGCGGTAGACGGTTGCGGCGGACCTAAACGCTCCACCCAATCTTCTTCCGCGCTTCCGTGAGTTCCGCGACCATTTCCAAAACTTGGGGGTACAGGGAGACGAGCTCGTCAAACGCTTCGCGTGGAACGCGCAGAAGTGACGTGCGGTGCAGGGCTGTGACCGTCGCGCAAGCGGGCGCTTTGAGCAACAAGGACATCTCGCCGAACAACTCGCCTTCGCGAAGGACGGCGAGACGCGCGCCCGATCGCGTCACGCCCACTGCGCCAGACAACACGACATAGAGGCCGTCGCTGAAGACGCCGTCTTGAACGATGACCTCGCCGGATTTGACTTCCTTCGTGCGAAACCTTTCCGCAAATTGCTTTCTGTCAACGCGGTCCAACAGACGAAACAGGGGTGCTGAATCCATCACGTTGCTCAGCAATCGCTGCCGGCAGAAACGCCGGAGCGCCTGCGCAACAGAGGGATGCCGCAGCGCGAGTTCTGCAAGAACCGCTGCTGAAATCTCCAAAGCCTGGGTCTCATCTTCGAGCGCATCCACGGACGCACCCCGCGGGGCACCCGAGAGCAACGCCATTTCCCCGAAGAAGTCGCCTTCACCCAGCGTCGCCACAACGCGCGATTGCCCCGCGTTGTCCTTCACGACGCGCACTTTGCCGGCGCAGATGATGAAGAAGGACTGCCCCTTGTCGCCCTGGGCGATGATCCGTTCGTTCACCGAAAACCTTCGCAACGGGCATTTCTGAAAGAGATCGACGAACGCGTCTGCGGGCAAATCTGAAAACAGCGGAACCCGTGGCAAGCCTGACGACGGCTCTGCCGCGCTGACTTCCTCGACTTCAAACAAAACGCTGGCCTCGTTCGAACCTTGCTCGGCCGCGCGCTGCACCGCATGAAGCAACGAATCCTCAACAATGCCTCCCGGCTTCGCCCATTCTTCCGGCGCACCCGGGGCTGTTCGCCAAGCGGCTTCGACGTCGAGTTCCAATTCGTCGAACTTCATTTCGCTGACCTGGACGGACACAGGCGAGGGCGATGTGGACGACACATCCCCCATCGCTTGCTCAAATCCAGCGGTCATATCCCCTGAACCTGACCAGCTTGGCCGACGGGGCGCAGGGGCGGCTACAGGCTCGGCTTCCACTGTGACAGGTGCCGCACTCACTGATTCTGGGGCGGGCAGGACGATGGCGACCGCCGGCGGCTCATCTTCAAAAGTGAAGTCACCCGACGTATCCACAGGCGCAGGCGAAATCGCTGGCCGCGCGGCGAAGGGTTTAACCTTCGACGTGACATCGGGTCGCTGGGGCGAAAGACGCCCCAGGGTTCTGCCAGGTTTCACATCAGCTTTTTGTGCGTACAAATCCGCCAGCATCTGCTGAACACCGGGATGCTTGGGGTCGACCTCCAACACCAACTTCCCGGCCGCAATCGCCCGCGGCAAGAAGCCGTCTTTTGCGAAACCCTGCGCTGCCGTCGTGTACGCCTCAACGGCATCAGCCTTTGCGCCAGCACGCGCATGCGCATCACCCAAGCGAACGCGCGCCTGATGGTCCCGTGGCTCAGCCTTGCAGTACTGCGCGTAAAGTTCAGCGGCTTTGGCGAACTTGCCTTTGGCGAATGCGTCCGTGGCCTTCTGCTTCATCGCGTCAGCGTTCATCGGGACCCTCCACGCACTGCAGCCTCCCGCACCACCCGGTAGTAGTCGTGCCCCAGTGCGCTCACGATGGCTGCGCCCCCCGCCCCACCCGTTTTCGCAACGATGTGTGCAGCGGCAGCACGAACTTCGGGCGATTCATGCCACAACTCCTGTGCGACGAGGTCCATCGCCGCATTGTCGCCGCTTTCGCCCAAAGCCAAAATGAGTTCACGTCGAGCTGCCGCGGCGCTGCGCCACGCCTGCTTGAGCGCAGGAAGCGTTTGGTCGGACAAACGCCCCTTCAAGAGGCGCGCCGCCACGGCGGATTCGACTGCTGTCCCTAATAGCCAGGGCATCACCACGGCCGCCTCATCGATCGAAAGAGCAGCCCCTTCTAAAGCCGACAACAGGGGCAAGGCGTGTGCGGGACGCTGCCGCAAGACATCTATCAACGCCGAACGGCCAAAAGGCCCCGAAGCCATCCATGCGGCAGCGACCTCCGTCCGGAGCGCATCGTCATCGCCCAAAACCGCCTCACGCGCGGCGGACTGTCCCTCGGCCCCGGCATGCGCTGCTGCGACAAGCGCGGCCTGCCGCAAGGTGCGTGAACCGGATGTCAAAAAGGGCTGGGCACGCGCAAATGCGGCCGCGGGAGCGATGCGGGAGAGGCCGCGCAACAGCACCGCGACGTATTCTGCCTCAGACTCGCTAAAGTCGGCAACGATTTCGGGCCGCCGCTGAGGCCCACGCACTCGCCCCCTTTTCGCTACCCGCTCCAGCAGCACACCCAGTTTTGTAGACTTCTGGGCATCTTCGTCTGGCGACTCTCCCGCGCGCGAAATTTCCTCATACTCTTTAGAGATTGGGCTTAAATCGAACTTGGGATTCGCCACGAGAGGCAGGGGCTGTTTGACCCAATCTTCGCCTCGTGCGGCAAGTGCTCGGAGTGCTTCGTCCAGCGCGCGCTCCACCTCATCGGGCCGGCGTGCCTTCCCCAGCGACGCAAGGGCACGCGCTGCCCAAGCACGAACGGTCGGCTCGCTGGCACGCAAAAACGAGACCGCAGCATCACTCGCGGCGGGGGCGGATTGCGCATGGGCACACGCCAAACGCGAAAGCGCCCGTTCAGCGGTCTGCGGCGAGGTCAACTTGGGCCCACGCGACAACAACGCGACATACGGCGCCGCATCGCACCCCCCCCGTGCGGCGGCGATTTTCGCCAGCGCGTCGGCGGACAGCCCAGACATGCGTTCAATTGCGGTGCACAGAAGCGTTCGCACGGGTTCCGTGTGCGGCAGGGTTTGCACGGCCGCTTGAACACCCTCGTCGAGTTCGCCCCGTGCAGCGACTGCAGCCAGGACGATGGCCGCTGCGCCCTCTCCCCCGGCTTCGACCAGCCCCTCCGCTGCGGCGAGCCGAAGCTCAGGCTCCGGCGCCTCAAGCAACGGGCCAAGCAGCTGGAGAACCGCGGGGTCTCCAGTGTGTCCCAACCCCCGCGCCGCGGCAGCCGTCAACAGAACCTGACGGTCCTCAAGCAAAGGTGCGAGCAGCGCAACGGCTTCTTTGCGGCCACTTCGCCCGATTTCCTCGGCCGCTGCCGCGCGCTCTGCCGCCGTACCTATTCGCAGGGCTCTGGCGTGGGTTTCCCAAATCGCTTCCGCCTCTGCCCGGACCAGCGTCCGTGCTGAGTCTTTCACACCGCTCTTGGTCATGGCGTCGGCGATGGCGGCGCGCGCATCGCGCGTGGCCCGCTGAAAACGCGAGACCAGGTAAGCCTGCGCCCGGCGGTCGCCCTCAAAACGCGAAAGCGCCTCTGCCGCCCGAAGTTGCACGCGCGTATCGCCGTCGCTCAGCAGCTCACCCAAAAGGTCGATGGCGCCCTTCGTGCGAAGCTTGGCGAGGGCCTGCGTTGTTTCTGCCCGGACCAATGCCGATGGATCATGCGCCGCGTGCGTGAAGAGAATGAGATCATCGCTGACCGCGCGTTGAGCGAGCTCGCGTACAGCTTGAGCGCGGAGTTCCGGTTGATCGCTCTCCAAGAACGCCAACAACTCGCCGCGCGAACGCCCGCAGGCGATGCCCGCCAGACACACCAGCCACGCGCAAATTTGTGCAAGCCGTCGCACGCTGGCCCTTATATCAGCCCTTCTTCCGACGCCGGGGCATTGCCGCGCGCTCGTCTTCGCCTTCCGATTTGTGCTCCAACGCACCGTGGCGACGTTCAGGCAGGTAAAGGGTCGGTTCCGGCGGGGCTTCACCGTCTGCGCATTTCTTCAAAGCTGCGACCTCTTCGGGCGGAAGCGGGCGGACGCTGCCGGGCTTCATGCCGCGAACTGAAACGCCCCCTTGAAACGGACGAAACAGCCGAAGTGCCGGGTGGCCAATGCTCGCGACAAGCCGCTTCACCAAGTGCGTGCGGCCCTCACCCACGCGCAGCAGCAGCCAGGTGTTGCGATCGGCCTCCGAAAAAATGGCCACCTCGTGTGGCCGACAAAAACCATCCTCCAGCGGCACGCCACCGCGAAGCTTTTCGAGGCTTGCTGCGTCGGGTGTCCCTTTGACTTTGACGAGGTAGGTTCGAGCGACGCCAAACCGCGGGTGCATCAAGCGGTGAGAAAGATCGCCGTCATCGGTGAGGAGCAACGCACCCTCGGCGTCGTAGTCCAGCCGCCCCACCGGAAAGAGGCGCATGCCCTTGGGGACGAGTTGGCCGACATGCGGCCTGCCTTCCGGATCCGCCAGTGTCGTCACCATGCCTGCAGGCTTGTAGGCGACGAAATAACTCCCGGCGGCCGGCAGTTCGACCGCTCGCCCATCGACTGTCACCTTGTCCTCGCCGGGCATCACGCGACTGCCCAGCTGGGTCACCACACGCCCGTTGACGGATACGCGCCCGGCTTCAATGAGCGCTTCCGCGTGCCGACGCGATGCGACTCCGGCTCGCGCCAGGAATTTCTGAAGTCGTTCCGCCTCGGCCATTGAGGGGCCTTAGGTCTCGACGCGGTCCGCCGTGCCGTCCAGGGGGGTCGCAAACACGGCGGCGGCTTCCTTGGCGCGGGACTCAGCAATCGCCATGGCCTCTTCGAGATCGGTCAGCGCAGACTCTGAAGCCCGCCGCTCAGCTTCAAGACGACCCGTAAACTCGGAATCCGCCAACTCGGCGACCATGTTCCGGGTGGTGGGCGCCGGCTGCGCGTCGACCAGGGCCTGGTGCTCAGTCGACAGTTCTTGAAACTCACGCAGTGTCGGCATCGACGACAAGTCCTTGAGCGCGAAGAACTCCAGAAATTCGCGCGTCGTTCCGTAAAGAAGCGGCCGTCCAAGCTCTTCCTTCTTGCCCAGAATTTGAATCAGCCTTCGGTCCAGCAAAGCTTTGAGGACCCCACCCGAATCGACGCCACGTACATCTTCAATTTCCGGGCGTGTCACCGGCTGCCGGTACGCAATGATGGAGAGTGTTTCGAGTGCCGGACGCGTCAGCCGCTGCGGTTTGACGCGCAGAAACCGTCGAACGTAGTCCGCACACTCGGGCGCGCTGCGCAACTGCCATCCTCCCCCCACAGCGTAGAGCGCAACCCCTGTCTTGCCTTCGGCACGCTCGGCGGAAAGCTGCTCGAGCGCCTTCTCCAAGTCGGCTTCGGGCACACCCGTGGCGTCGTGGAGCTGATCGACCGTCACCGGCCGTTCAGCGACAAACAAGACGCTTTCGACAACGCGTCGAATGCGCTCTTCGTCCAACGCTTGTGCGCGGGCTTCAACCTCTTCAAACGACATTGCCACGTCGGCTGCGGCTTCTTCGATGGCCGCTGCTTCGATGTCGTCGACCGATTCAACCGCATCATCTGCGTCGAATTCAGCATCGCCGTCACCCACCACCGTGGGGTCATCGGTATTCACGTTCGTCCACCTCCGCCCATTGGCTCTCCGCCCAGGGCCCGACTGCATTGTAGGCCACCCGAATGTCGTCCGACTCCGGCGCCTGAAAAATGCGAATCAGCCGTCGCTTGCACATCTCCAGCACGGCCAAAAACGTCACGATGATTCGCCCGCGCGTGCGTTCGCCTTCGAACAGCGCGAAAAAGTCCACCTCGCCACCGTCCCTCACGCGATCCGCCAAGCGCTGCATCGCATCCGACAGCGACAACCGCTCGCGGACAACGTCGTGCGTCGGTTCCGGTGCCGCCGCTTTCAAGACGCGGTCGAGGGCCTCGATGAGCCGGTAAGCCGAGACTTCGGCATAGGCAATTTCAACCGCGCGGGGCCGGTCGTCACGCGCAGGCGGTCGCGCGAAAACGTCTCGGCCCAACAGCGCGCGCCGCGCCAGCGTCTGTGCCGCTTCTTTGTAGCGTTGGTAATCCAAAAGCCGCCGCACAAGTTCGGCGCGGGGGTCGCCGACTTCTTCGGTGGCCTCCATCTGCCCAGCGACTTCTTCGCGCGGCAGAAGCATCCGGCTCTTGAGGTGCGCCAGGGTCGCTGCCATCACGAGGAACTCACCCGCGATGTCGAGGTTCACCTCGCGCATGCGCTCGAGCGACGCGATGTACTTCTCCGTAATCAGCGCCACCGGAATGTCGAGAATGTCGAGCTTGTGTTCGCGAATCAGATGCAACAACAAGTCGAGCGGGCCCTCGAAATTGGGCAAGGCAATCCGAAATGCATCGCCAACGTTCATCGTGAGGTCGATGGGCGCGTCCATGGGGAGGTCACCCAAAGCGTCGGCTGCAACAAGCTCGGTCACGTCACTCTCCTGCCGCATACGCAGCGGGGCGTTCTATAGCCCGACAGCCTGACGTACGCGTGCAATTCGGGGGGCAGCCGCCGCTCGGGCGCGCTGCGCGCCATCCTGGAGAATCCGTTCGACCTCCGCTGGGTCGTTCCGAAGCTGCGCATAGCGTTCGCGCGCGGGCCCAAACTGGCTGAAGAAGTATTCGACGAGTTTCTTCTTGTAGTCTCCGTAACCTGTGCCGCCTTCGCCCCAGCTTTTTTCGAGCCCGGGGCGTTCACTTTCGGGCGCCAGCAGTTGGAGAAGCCCCAGCAGTGCAGACTGGGGCGGTTTGGGCGAGGCCACCGGCGTGGAGTCGGTCTTGATGCCCATGATGGCCTTGCGGACCTCGGATTCTTCAGCAAAAAGGTCGATGGTGTTGCCGTACGACTTCGACATTTTCTGACCGTCGACGCCTGGCACAACGGCTGTCGTTTCCTGAACACGCGCGCTCGGAAGCTTGAGAATTCCTTCGGGGTGCTTGCCATCGCCATCGGGCACTGCGGGGTCGTATCCGGGCACGTATGTGAGGTTGAACTTGGTCGCCCAGTCTCGCGCGAACTCCACGTGCTGGATTTGGTCCTTGCCCACCGGAACAACCTCGGCACCGTAAAGCAGAATGTCCGCCGCCATCAGCACCGGGTAGGCGAAGAGCCCAAAGTCAGCACTCTGCCCGCGCTGCGTCTTGTCTTTGTAGCTGTGGGCGCGTTCCAAGTTCGACAACGGCACGACGGTGCCCAAAATCCAAAACAGTTCGGGAATCTCCGGAATGTCGCTCTGCCGAAACAAAGTGGCTTTCGAGGGGTCCAGCCCGAGCGCCAAAAACGCCAGCGCCGCGTCGAGGGTGAGCGCTTGTTGCGTCTTCGGGTCCCGAACCGTCGTCAGCGAATGCAGATTGGCGATGAAATAGAAGGCGTCACCCTGCGCTTGCAGTTCGATGAACTGCCGAATCGCGCCGTAGTAATTGCCCAAATGGAGCCGGCCCGAAGACTGTACGCCCGACAAGATGCGCATGGCGCGGGCCATAGCACAGCTGGCGCCATGACTATTTTGAATTGCGGACTCTGCTGGCCGTAAGGGGGGCTCCCGCTGACGCTAGCGCCGGCCGTCCAGGTCCCTCAGTACCTCTCGCAGCGGCGGTCCATGGGGAGTCAAACTCGCCAGGGCGTCGAAGACGCGACGGGCGATCTCGGGGTCCGCGGTCAGTTGATCGAACGGACGCGGTCGGAGTTCCATGAGAGGGCGTCCCGTTTGAATGAAGAGCCTTCCCCCAGACAGGATGAAGACCTCCTCGGTGGGCAGGTCACGGAACTTAAGGAAGAGCAGCTCGGCTTGGCCGTTGGACGCTCGGCGGGTCGATTCAAGCACTTCCCTCGCCCTGAAACCGCCGACCAGGACGCTGTCGAGCTCGGCAGCGTTGAGCGTCGCTCCCGGCACCACCGGAGGAACTGTTCCCCTGCCTGGGAGTCGTCCAGGTGGAATGACGGCCGGTGGAATGCCTCCCCCTCGCCCACGACTCCCACGGCCAACCTGTCGCTCCTTCTCCCGTTCTTTTGCGTCACGGTCCGCGCGCTGCCGTTCCGCCTCTTGTCGATCAAGCTCGCGCTGGTCCTCCTGTCTTTGCTGTTCTTGTCGATCGAGCTCGCGCTGCTTCTCCTGTCTTTGCTGTTCCTGTCGGCCGCGCTCGCGCTGAGCTTCTTCTCGCTTCCGCTCCTGCCGCTGCGCCTCCTCACGGCGTTGCTGTGTCCTATCTTGTGCGACGACCTGCGTCGCAGAGGTGCCAGCCACGATCCCCAGTCCTGCCACGGCGCCGATGACTTCGGGTCGGCGTAATGCAAGCCATCCACTGAGAAGATGACGCACGGCGTACGCGACGAGCCGTACAAGCGACGACGATTCTTCCGTCGCTCGGACACCGTCCCCCTCCGTGTTTCGGGGGCCGCCAACAGGGAGCAAACCGGTTGCCTCTGGAATGCCGTTCATGCGCGCTCCCAAGTGAACCACAACTCCCCTAGCGCCGCACCCGAGCCCGGTCGTGAGTCACCGCCCAACCCGCCGGTCTCGCCGCCTCAAGCGCCCACGCGTCTGCGCGTCCGCTGAACCCTGAATGTGCCACGGGCCATTCGTCGTCAGCTCACCTGCGCCCGCGACCTCGGATGGTGCTTGTCGTACAGCGCCCGAAGGCGGCGCGCATCAACGTGCGTGTAGATTTGCGTTGTCGCCAAGTCCGCGTGGCCGAGCATCTGTTGCACGGCACGCAAGTCGGCGCCGTTCGTGAGCAAGTGCGTGGCAAAAGAATGCCGCAGGGTGTGCGGC
>JBJXGM010000161.1:0-21338 GCA_046155985.1 Myxococcaceae bacterium
GGGAGACAACATCGCCATTGAGGTGGAGTTAATTACTCCCATCGCCATGGAGAAAGAGTTGCGCTTCGCCGTCCGTGAAGGCGGCCGCACCGTCGGCGCTGGCGTTGTCGCGGATATTATTGAGTAAGACGACACGTCGCTTTTGCTAGACGAAAAGGGGAGGGGCCGAAGGGGCTTCCTCCCCGTTGGCGTTTGTGGGGTGATTCGTGCCGTCAGGCGAAAATCGCGCGGGTGTGCGTGTTCACTTCGTCGAAACGTTCGGCTGGGCAGCCTGCGATCGAGATGACGACATTGCCTTCTCGATAGAGGGCACTCTTCGAGTCTGTCGTTCGTCGGATGTCTTTGTCCTCGGCAACGTATTGCCGCTCGAGCGACAGATAGGACTCAGCGGCTGCTTCCGAATCAAAGAGAAACGCGCGCGCAACTACATGGCCGTCTTTTGTTTCCACGCGCTCTTTCCAGTCTCCTCGCCAGGCTTCTCGAAGTCCTTTGGGGGCGCCGTCGCCCAACCCGTACATGAACGCGTTTCGAAGCCGGGAATGCGGAACGCGCATAACCAGTTCGAGCGGCTTTGGGTGGGGTGGATGCACGCCTGCCAGATAAAGGGAAGGCTCGATGACCTCTTGCAAGGTGAGGGGAGGATTCTCGAACAGGCTCCATCCCGCTTTGTCACCGTTCTCGGTCACCGCGCGCGCGAGCTTTGTGCTCGCCCCATAGACGAAGTCTTGCATGTGCTCGACCTGCGTGCGGGCACCCGCGGCGCGCAAGAAAGTTCGGATTTGCTGAGCAAACTGCGCCGTTCTGTTGCTGGCCACTTGGAGCGCTTCCTGCCCCTGCCCGCGGACAGCTCCGGCCCAGGCGGAAAGTACTGCAGGCGCGATTGTTTGGGCTGTGCCCTCGAGGACAGCGGTCATCAGGAGCCTTCGGATGCCCTCCAGCTTCTCCGGCACACCAGCACTAAGCTTCGCCTGAAGGGTTTCAAGACGCGTCCGCTGGCACACGTGTACGAGCTCATGCGCGAGAAGTGGGACGAGAACCGTTGCGCAAAGACTCGCCTGCAGGTTCAAGGCGCCTGTCTCGAGGTCGACCGCCGCGCCGGATCCGCATGAGAGCGCTTGGCCAACTCCCGCGGTGCCATTCTTGCGAGCATGTGCAGCCAACTCCTGCTGAGAGCGCACGAAAACGTCCAATGCCGGGGCTTCGGGGAGTCCCATGTGGTGCGCCACACTGGCTTGAAGCGAGCGGGCGAGAGAACCTGCCTCCTCTAGCGTTACGGCTGGCATCTGCGCTGCGATGTTTGCGTCGAAGGCGGCGACAAAGCGTTCGACAGGTGGACGAAACCCTGTCCATCGATTGACGAAGCGAGCCGCGGAATAGGCCGCATTGATGACCTTTGCGGCACTCCTGACCGTGCTTAGCTCTGCCCCAAGCCTCGCTCCCCAAGAAGCCATTTCGGTTGGGGGTGGAAGCTCTGTCGCGGGGATGGCGGGCCAATGTGCGTCAGCTACACGGCTCTGTTCGTGGGCTGGCGGCAGGGGCGGCGATAGAATCTTCACAGCCTCATTGTCATCGACGTGTGCCTCGCAGTTGCCGCATTCAGCGAAAGCGGTGCAAAGGTGGCAGGGCTGCGTCGAGCCCTTGGTGAGGTTCACCGCACCAGAAGCCCGTGCTTTCCTGGGTGACGCAGTGCGTCTTCGCCTGGGTGAAGTGGGTGCCAGCGCGCCGCAACTCGAGGTCCGCATGCGTCGTGACGCACTGCGCCTTTTGCCGGAGGAAGTGGCTCTTGCTCTCGCTGTTGCGCTGGGGAGATGGTGAGCGTCGTCTCGCCACACGCAGCGCCCCACCCCTCCCGCCCCCGCATGCCCTACCGAAGGATTCAGGCGCAACGCGAGAAGTGGGACCTCCGCAAGCGTTTTCAGGATCTTTCTCGCGCCACGCCACGTGCACAGCGGAGCTATGCGTTGATCGAGCAGGCTGCCTCTTTCGCCGGAAGGGCGCCTCGCGATTGGCTGCGGAGCGAAATCTTCAACCTTCACTTTGCTGACGGTGCCGACGGAAAAGCCCTTGTCGAAGTGGGACGTCAACAGGGGGTTGACGTCAGTGTTCCGCTCATCCGAGCTGCCTGGGTGCTCGGTGTCTTCCGGCAGTTTGCCCCAAGACTGTAAGGCTAGAGCGTCCTCACCCTGTGTTGAGCCGCATCTCCACAAGGTTCGGGGTGAAGCCCAGCTTTTCGTATGCGCGCCGGGCAGAGTCGTTGCCGGCGTAGACTTCGAGCCGTACTTCGGTGACGTCTCGTTCACGCGCCCATTCGACGAGAGCGTCGACGATGCGGCCATTCAGCCCACGGCCACGCAGCTCCGGTGCGACGTACATGAAGCCCAAATACGCATAGCGTGAGTGTCGGAGGTGGGGCTTGGCGGTGCGGATTTCAGCGAACCCCGAAGCCACGAGGCGACCTTCATGCTCGCCGACAACAACATGCGCGTCGTGCGAGCGGATGAGCGCCGCCAAATCGTAATAGTGAATCTCGCCCGGCTTGAGCGTGAGGTCGAACGGCCGCTCAGCGGCGATGATGCCCTGCTCGAATTCAAGGAGCTGAGACAAGTCGTCGAGTCGTGCCGGGCGAAGAATGACGTCATCGGGGGACATGGCCGCGCTTCTAGCCGACGGCGGGGGTGAGCGTGACTCTCTCCGGCGGAAGTGCGTGATTTTGTAAGGGAACGCTCCGGCTGAAATTGGTCGGTTGCGGCGCGCGCCAGGCGAACGTTGAGAGTTGGCGAACGGCGAATAAAGCCAAGCAACCTCTGGGCCTTCCGCGCAGATAACCCCTTGTAATGTCTGTTGTCTCAGGGCGTGGCGCATCCCCAGCGCCTGCAATGCCTGCGCCTGCCCGCGGCGATGACGCATTGCGTGCGCGCGTGAGGCAGTCCCGATCGGACCTCGCGAAGAAGCACAAGACACTCGACCCCCGTGCCGAAGCGGCGCTGCGAAAGGCAGATGCACTGGCTGACGAGAAGGTCGGGACCGACGACACAGCGACACGTGCGCCGGACGTGGAGTGGCTGCTGGAGCAAGCCACGTTGCACGCGGACATGGGCACCTTCCGACACCTGTGGACCACGGTCGCGCTTGGACTGGGCGACTGGTCGGTGCGGGTTCCCTATCCCCAAAGTCCGACACGACAGCTGATACCGAGACTCGACGAACTCCAGGTGGCGCTCGAAGCCGTTGGTGCGCGGAGCGGGGCGCGTCGCGCCGATGTCAGCGACGTTCGACAACGTCTTCGAGTGCTGCAGGTCGAAGCGAAACTCTTGGCTGCGGAGCGGCGTTTCGACCGCAAGCGCAACGGAAGGGTGAATGAGCCCGCCAATTGGATTCTCGACGGCGTCTCCCTCGCTCGAAAGGAAATCACCCTCTATCCGGGGGAAAAAGAGAAGGGTTTTCGTCGTCCCGACGTCTGCGCAAGTACAGCGCATTCCGCGCTGAAATCGGCGCGAGCGGGGTTTGAGGCGCCCAGTCAAATCTCGTCGAGGAAAGCGCGTTGCAGCAAGTCGAAAAGGCATTGGAAGCGGTCGAACAGACCGTGGACTCCGCCGACCTCCACATGACGTGGTACGACAAGCTCCGCGGCGACCTTGTCGAGCGCTGGGGTGTCACGTGGTTTGCATACATCCCTTCGGTGCTCTTGCTCGAACCGTTCATGCGCAAGATGGGCGAGAAGCGCTGGGATCGCTCGAAGCGCTGGGGCGACATGGCGAAAGTGCTTGGGTTCAAGGAAATCTTGAACATGGGCGTGCGCTTTCTCTTAATGGGCGGCGATTTCAGTCTCACCGACCTTGAAACCGTATCGGGCCCAGTGGTCGAACTCGCGGTGGGCGCGGCGATTACCGGTGCGGTGACGCTCGGCGCATCGTTCACGCATCGCAAACTCATCAAGAGCGAGTCGCCTTTGGTGAAAGCATGCATCGACGCATTCTGGGGCATTCTCGCCGGCTACCCCGGCGGTGTTGGCACTTGGGCCGCCATTCCGGAAAATGCACGCGGTGCAACGCTGCATGAATGTGGGATGCGTTCAGTGAGGGAAGACATCAAGCGGTTCGGGTTCGGCCACTTGTTGATATCCGGCTACGATTACTTGGTTGGAAGCCGTCAGACCGCCGCGGCAGCTGCGTGAGGGAGCGCGAAACACGCCCAATGTGGGGCCTCAAGCCTCGCTTGCGGCAGATTCGCCGGAGTTGCGCTGTTCGCTTTGGGCGCGCCGGATGACCACCGCGAGCCTGTAAGGGCCGTCGGGTGTGGGGCGCGTGGCTTGAATCGAAGCAACCTTGGGGCGAGAGGTTCCCTGGGAGCCGCGCGGTCGGGTGGGCTTCGCATGCCGAAGCCAGCGCGTCGCCGCATCAATGCGCGGCTGCAATGAAGACGGCGGTCGCACGAGGTTGCTTTATCGCCGAGATCGCAGCGAAAATTGTGCCCAGTCCCTCAGTTTCCTGGGCCGGCGAAACGGAAGGTTTCCGTCTTCGGAAGCCACACCCGTTGCTGTTTCAAATGGGGTTCTTGCGCGCCGAAAATGCTGATGCTATAGGCCGCGCCCGTCGTCGCAGTTGCTCTGTGACAACCAGGAATTCAGGGTCCGTCGACCTGAGGTGTTTTTTTTGTGAGCCGAGAAGGGTTCTAACGAATGGCCACTTCGCAGCAACAGAAGCAGAAGATTCGGATTCGCCTCAAGGCGTACGACGCTAAGCTCCTGGACCAAAGTGCCGGGGAGATCGCCGAGACCGCGCGTCGTACTGGCGCGAAGGTTGCCGGCCCCATTCCGCTGCCGACGCGAATCAACCGATTCACGGTTCTTCGCAGCCCGCACGTCGACAAGAAAAGCCGCGAGCAATTCGAAATTCGCACGCACAAGCGGATGCTTGAAATTCATGACCCTACCCAACAAACGCTCGACGCGCTGATGAAGCTGGACCTCTCAGCCGGCGTCGACGTCGAGATCAGGTCTTAAGGAAGCGCGCCATGGCAAAGTTCGACGTGGTTGATTTGGACGGGAAGAAAGTCGGGGCGATTGAGCTCTCGGACGCGGTGTTTGCGGCCGAGCCCAACGAGTCCCTCTTCTACGAGATCGCCAAGATGCAGCAAATCAACCGTCGCCGCGGCACGGTCGCGGTCAAGAACACCTCGCTTGTCTCGGGTGGTGGCAAGAAACCTTGGAAGCAAAAAGGCACCGGACGCGCGCGCCAAGGCTCCATTCGCGCGTCCCATTGGGTGGGTGGCGGCAAGGCGATGGGTCCAAAGCCTCGCGACTACTTCTACCGACCCCCGCGCAAAGTGCGTCGGGGTGCTCTGCGTGCGGCGCTTTCACTGCGCGCCAAAGAAAACGCGCTGGTCATTGTCGACGCGTTCAAGCTTGAGGCCGGCAAGAGCAAAGTGGCCCAGCAAGTTCTGACCCAGCGCCTCAAGCTGAGCAACGCACTGGTTATCGACGAGAAGTCGAACACCTCTTTGCACCGGAGCGTTCGCAACCTGGCCAAGTTCGATGTGCTGGCACCCGAAGGTTTGAATCTGGAATCGGTGCTTCGCCACAAGCAGCTCGTGTTGTCGCAAGCGGCGGCGAAGGCCTTGGAGGGCGCGCTGTCATGATTACTGCCGACGTCATCAAGGGACCGCTCGTCACCGAAAAGCTTGATCGTGCACGCGAGAAGTTTCGGACCTACGCCTTCATCGTCGACAGGGAAGCGACGAAGGGCGATGTCGAGCGTGCCGTCAAAGAGATGTTCAAGGTCGACGTCGACGCCGTTCGCACATCGGTTCAGCGTGGAAAAACGAAGCGGGTGGGTCGCTCGATGGGGAAACGCCCCAACTTCAAGAAGGCCTTCGTGACCCTCAAAGAGGGTCACAAGATTGAGTTGTTTGAAGGAGGCGCCGCCTAATGGGTCTGAAGAAATACAAACCCACCTCGGCCGCCCGCCGGCTGATGACGGCTTCCGATTTCGCCGAAATCACGAAGGATACGCCTGAAAAAACGCTCACCGAGTCGATGAAGCGCTCCGGTGGCCGCAACGTTCACGGCCACATCACGCGTCGGCATCAAGGTGGTGGGCACAAGCGTCGCTACCGTCGGATCGACTTCAAGCGTCGAGACAAAGACGGCGTGCCGGCCAAGGTGGCCTCTGTTGAGTACGACCCGAACCGCACGGCGAACATTGCTTTGCTGCACTACGCCGACGGCGAGAAGCGCTACATCCTGGCGCCTGTCGGTTTGTCCGTCGGTGATGTGCTGTACGCGGGCGCGACGGCAGACATTCGGCCTGGCAACGCGTTGCCGCTTTCCGCGATTCCAGTCGGCACCGTTATCCACAACGTGGAGCTCAAACCAGGTCGCGGCGCCCAGATGATTCGTACGGCCGGCTCGTCGGGACAGCTCATGGCCAAAGAGGGCGAGAAGGCTCAAATTCGTCTGCCGTCCGGTGAAGTCAGAACGGTGCCCATTGATTGCCGCGCGACCGTCGGCCAAATCGGTAACGTCGAGCACGAAATCATTCGCATCGGCAAGGCCGGTCGAAGCCGTTGGCTCGGTATTCGTCCCACGGTGCGAGGCCTCGCGATGAACCCGGTCGACCACCCGCACGGTGGTGGCGAAGGCAAGAGCGGTCAGGGCAACCCACACCCGGTGTCCCCATGGGGAAAGAAGACCAAGGGCCTCACCACGCGGAAGAACAAGCGGACAGACAAATTCATCGTGAGCCGACGTCGCAGCGGCCCACGGAGCCAGTAGGGAGATTCGGGCATGGCGCGTTCATTGAAGAAGGGCCCGTTCGTCGACGATCACCTCGCGCAGAAGGTGAACAAGATGAACGAGAAGAACGACAAGAAGGTCATCAAGACCTGGTCGCGTCGGTCCACCATTCTTCCGGACATGGTGGGGCACACGATCGCTGTGCACAACGGGAAAAAGTTTATCCCGGTGTACGTCACCGAAAACATGGTCGGGCACAAACTCGGCGAGTTCAGCCCCACGCGCACCTTCACCGGTCACTCGGCAGAAAAGAAGGTCGCCAAAGCCCCGGCTGCTGGGCCGCCAGGGAAGTAGCGGGAAGGTACGGAGAGACGAATGGAGTCGACAGCACATTTGAGACACCTGCGCATGGCCCCGCGAAAGATTTCGTTGGTGGCGGCGCTCGTACGCGGCATGCCCGTGGGCAAGGCCCTCGGCGTTTTGAAGTTCACGCGCCGCGCGGCAGCCAAGCCTTTGGCCAAGCTGATCGAGAGCGCCATCGCCAACGCGACAGACCTTTCCAAGGGCCAGGTGGATGTCGATCGTTTGGTCGTGAAGTCGCTCTGGGTGGACCAGGCGAAAACGGCTCGTCGTTACATGCCGCGCGCCATGGGGCGTGCATCACGCATCAATAAGAAGAGCAGTCACGTACACGTCGTGCTCGCCGACGGCGATCGCGCTTAAGGAAATAAGGAGCTCGGAGCTTGGGACAGAAAACACATCCAATCGGCTTTCGACTCGGCGTTATTCGCTGGTGGGAGTCCAAGTGGTTCGCGAGCAAGCAGTATTCGAAGTGGCTGCTTGAGGACATTCGTATTCGCGAGCACGTGAAGAAGACTCTGGGCCACGCGGGCGTCGAGCGCGTCGAGATTGAGCGCGCGGCAAACAAAGTGCGCATCAAGGTTCACAGCGCACGGCCAGGTGTTGTCATCGGCAAGCGCGGCGCGGGCATCGAAAGCATCAAGAAGGAACTCCAGGACTTCACCGACAACGAGGCGTTTCTCGACATTGTCGAAGTCCGCAAGGCGGAGATTTCTGCGCAGCTGGTGGCAGAGAACATCGCCACACAGCTCGAACGTCGAATCGCGTTTCGCCGCGCAATGAAGAAGGCCATTCAGACGGCCATGAAGTTTGGGGCCAAGGGTATTCGCGTGGCCTGCTCGGGCCGCCTCGGCGGCGCGGAGATGGCGCGATACGAGTGGTACCGCGAGGGTCGCGTCCCACTGCACACGCTTCGCGCGGACATTGATTACGGATTTGCAGAAGCCAAGACCACCTACGGAAAGATTGGCGTCAAGGTTTGGGTGTGTCGAGGTGAAGTGCTTCCCACGCGCGGCCCCATCGCTGCGGTGGCCGCTGCCCACTAGGAAACGTCCATGCTTCAACCTGCTCGAACCAAACACCGCAAGATGCACAAGGGTCGGACGCCGGGGAAGGCGTACCGCGGTAGCGATCTCAACTTTGGCGAGTACGGCCTCATGTCACTGCAACCGGGCTGGATTACCTCACGCCAAATCGAGGCCGCGCGTATCGCCATGACCCGCCACGTGAAGCGCGGCGGAAAAATCTGGATCCGCATTTTTCCGGACAAGCCCATCACCAAGAAGCCAGCGGAAACCCGTATGGGTACCGGCAAGGGTGGCGTCGAGTACTACGTCGCCGTCGTGAAGCCCGGGCGCATCCTGTACGAGATGGAAGGCATGACCGCCGAAGTCGCCAAGCACGCCTTGAAGTTGGCCCAGGCGAAGCTCCCGGTGCTGACCCGAATTGTGAACCTCAAGGACTTGAGCCTGTAGGAGAGATGACGATGGCGACTGCAAAAGAGCTCAAGGAACTTTCGGTTGAAGATTTGGGACGGCGCGCGGCGGAGCTGCGTGAGCAGCTCACGCAGGACCGAATGAAGCTCCGGACGGGCACGTTGGAGAATACGGCCGTCCGCGGGGAGAAGCGCCGCGATTTAGCGCGCGTGTTGACCGCGCTGACGCAAAAGCAAAACACGGCCAAGCCGGCCAAGGCGGGACAAGCAAATGTCTGAGACGACAAAGTTGGGACATACGGAAGGTCGCGGGCGCCCCAAGACACGCATTGGCGTTGTGACGTCAAACAAGATGACCAAGACGGTTGTCGTCACTGTCCGACGACGCGCGCCGGATCGCCAGTACGGGAAGATTCTCACCCTGCGTGAGAAGTACAAGGCGCATGTCGAAGACCACCTGTACCCAAAGAAAATTACCATCAACGAAGGTGACCGCGTTCGTATTGCCGAGACCAAGCCGCGCTCGAAGGACAAGCGTTGGCGAGTGGTCGAAGTGTTGGAGCGCAGCAGCGGCGTGTAGTGCCGACGGAAGAGATTGAGGAGCATCGCAAATGATTCAGACGACAAGCGTGCTTGATGTCGCCGACAACTCGGGCGCCAAGAAGCTTTTTTGCATCCGTGTCCTCGGGGGATCGAGGCGGAAGTACGCGTCGATTGGTGACGTCATCGTTGTCTCAGTCCGCGAAGCGCTGCCCAACGCCAAAGTGAAAAAGGGCGACGTGGCGAAAGCGGTGATTGTTCGCACGAGCCGTGGCATTGGTCGTCCGGACGGCAGCTTCATCCGCTTCGATGGCAATTCGGCCGTGTTGATCAACAAAGATCTCGAGCCCATCGGCACCCGCATTTTTGGCCCGGTCGCTCGTGAACTGCGTGCGCGGAAGTTCATGAAGATCATTTCGCTAGCGCCCGAGGTGCTGTAGCCATGCAAAAGCTTAAGGTGGGCGACACAGTTCAAGTGATGGCGGGGGCGGAGGCATCGGCCAAGACCGTTGCGAGCAAGCGCGGGAAAATTCTTCGCATCGACCGAGAAAAAGAACGGCTCGTTGTCGAAGGTCTCCGCTTGGTCAAGCGACACGTCAAAAAGGGCCGTGATCGCAACAATATGGAAGGCGGCCGTCTGGAAACCCCAGCCAGCATCGCCTTGGCGTCTGTAGCCCTCGTTTGTGCCAAGTGCGACAAGCCTACGCGGGTCGGTATCCGCGCGGTGGGGGACGCAAAGAAGCGATTCTGCAAGCAGTGCGATGCGTTGATTGACTAGGACTCCCGGCTGCGGCATGTAGCCGGGTCTTTCGCCCCAACAGGGCGCTGCCCTAAGGGCTGATCGTTGTGGCTGCAGTCATGAGGGCCTAACGAAGCAGGAAGGTAACGAGATGGCGGACGAGAACGAAAAGCCAGAAAAGCCGAAGAAGGACGCTGGCGCGAAGAAGAAGGGTAAGCGCAAGGAAGAAACGCGCAAAGCCGGATTCGCGGCCAACATCGAAGAGGGCCTCAAAGTCGGTTCGGCCCGCCTCAAAGAGCGCTACCGCAAGGACATGGTGGCTGCCTTGATGAAGGAGTTCGGTTTCAAGAACCCCAATCAGGTGCCCAGACTTCAAAAGATTGTCGTCAACATGGGTCTTGGCGAAGCGCTTTCGAACAACAAGATTCTCGAGTCTGCGGTCGACCAGCTCGGGGCCATCACAGGCCAGAGGCCCGTGGTGACCCGCGCACGAAAGTCGATTGCAAATTTCAAGCTGCGACAGGGACAGGCCATCGGTGCCGCTGTCACGTTGCGCGGCGACCGCATGTTTGAGTTCTTGGATCGCTTGGTGAACGTTGCGCTTCCTCGCGTGCGCGATTTCAAGGGCGTGTCGACCAAAGCGTTCGATGGTCACGGCAACTACACCTTGGGCATCCGCGAACAGATTATCTTCCCCGAAATCAACTACGACCAAATCGAGAAGGTGAAAGGGCTGAATGTCAGCTTCGTCACCTCCGCACGGAACGACGATGAAGCCATGGGTCTGCTTCGTCAGTTCGGTCTTCCTTTCCGCCAGTAGCTCACGGAGACAACTCAAGTGGCCAAACTTTCAAAAATTGCTCAAGCCAAACGGAAGCCGAAGTTCGCGGTGCGCCAGTACAACCGATGTCCGCTGTGCGGACGTCCGCGCGCATTTCTGCGGAAGTTTGGGATGTGCCGCATTTGCATGCGCAAACGTGCACTCGCAGGGGAACTCACAGGCGTCATCAAGTCGTCCTGGTAGCGAGAAGAAACGCCAAAAGCGAACCCCCGGGATGGGCCCGGCAGGCGCTCTGGCTCTGGTGAAGAAGGAAGACGTTCATGCCAGTCAATGATCCGGTCGGTGACATGCTCACCCGCTTGCGCAATGCATCGCGCGCGCGCCATGACAAAGTTGTGATTCCCCACTCGCGCCTCAAGGGCGAGGTGGCCCGTGTGCTGAAGGACGAGGGCTACATTGCCGACTTCGTCGTCCATGAGACGCCGAGGCGCGAAATCACCGTCATGTTGAAATACGGTCCCGACAGAAGTGCCGTCATCACCGGCATCAAGCGGGAGAGCAAGCCGGGGTTGCGGCGCTTCACCGCGGTGCGCAACATCCCACGCGTACTGGGCGGGATGGGCATCAGCATTCTTTCCACTTCGCGCGGCATTCTTGCCGACCGTGAAGCGCGCGCGCAGAACGTCGGCGGCGAAATCATTTGCACAGTTTACTAGAACATTTGGGACTAACCTCATGAGCCGTATTGGAAAACTCGCCATCAAGATTCCCGACAAGGTCAAGGTGACCGTCGCTGGCGGAACAGTGAATCTTGAAGGCCCGAAGGGGAAAATCGCTGTTCCCTTGCCTCAGGGGACAAGCATTGAAGTCAAAGATGGCCTTGTTCACGTGAAGCGCGCTGACGATTCCCGCAAGACGCGAAGCATGCACGGGCTCGCGCGCGCTCTCCTGGCGAACGGGGTGAAGGGCGTGTCGCAGGGGTGGGAGCGCAAGCTGGACATTCGGGGCGTCGGTTTTCGCGCCGAAGTCAAAGGCAAGGCGATTCACTTCGCGCTGGGGTTTAGCCATCCCATCGTGTTTCCGCTGCCCGACGGTGTGACCGCCGAAACGGATAAGGCGCCGCGCACCGAAGACAGTTTGCCGACGATTGGCCTCACGTTGCGTTCGGTCGATCGGGCGTTGCTGGGTGCGACCGCGGTGAAGATTCGAGAATTGAGACCACCAGAGCCGTACAAGGGCAAGGGCATCAAGTACACAGAAGAGCGTGTTCGACGCAAAGAGGGCAAGACAGGTACTGCCTAAGTCGACTGCCCCAAGGAAACGAGGAAAGCCGTGTCAAAAGTGGATTCACGCATCAAGCGCAAGAATCGTATTCGACGGAAGCTGGCGGGGACCGCCGAGCGCCCTCGCCTCAGCGTCTACAAGAGCCTGAAGCACATTTACGCCCAGGTTGTGGATGACGGCGCCGGTAAGACCCTGGCGTTCGCATCGTCATTGTCGAAAGAACTCAAGGGCAAGGACGACGGTGACAAGAAGTCGGCTGCCAAGCGCGTGGGCGCGCTGATTGCCCAGAAGTGCAAGGCGGTCAAACTCGAGGCTGTCGTCTTCGATCGAAACGGATTTCCCTATCACGGACGAATCGCGGCGGTGGCCGAAGCCGCGCGAGAAGCCGGCCTGAAGTTCTAACCTTTCGCAAAGCGAGCTGAGCAGTGACGACCCCTATCAATCCAAACGACCTCGACCTCACCGACCGAGTCGTCAACATCAATCGCGTGGCAAAAGTCGTGAAGGGCGGTCGACGCTTCAGCTTTGCTGCGCTTGTCGTTGTCGGCGACGGTGCGGGTCACGTGGGCGTCGGTCTGGGCAAGGCAAACGAAGTGCCCGAAGCCATCCGCAAGGGCGGCGAGAACGCCAAGAAGAACTTGTTCCGTGTTCCAGTCTCGGGACACACGATTCCACACGAAATTCTGGGGCACTTTGGCGCAGGTTGGGTGTTGTTGAAGCCAGCGGCGCCGGGTACGGGCGTCATCGCCGGTGCGACGGTGCGCGCGGTGCTTGATGCCGCCGGGATTCGCAACATCTTGACGAAGTGCCAAGGCTCGCGAAATCCGCACAACGTGCTGAAGGCCACAGTGAACGGATTGCGGCGTCTGCGTTCGGCAGAAGACGTCTCGCGCTTGCGGGGTCGAGAACTCAACCTAGAGAAGCGGGCGTAAATCATGGCGCTGAAGATTAAGTTAACGAAGAGCAAGGCCGGCGCGTCGGAGACCCACCTTCGCACTCTGGTGGGTCTGGGCCTCTGGCGGTTTGGCCAAGAGCGGCTGCTGAAGGACACGCCCGCGAACCGAGGGATGGTCGCCAAGGTGGCGCACCTGGTGTCGCACGAAGTGACGAAAGGCGAGGCGCCCAAACGTAAACGCACCAAGCCACGCGTGGCACGCGTGCGTGAGGCGGCTCGAAAGGCACAAGCAAAATCGGCGGCGCGCGCCTCGTTCGGCGCTGCAGGGAAGACGGACCGTTCTGGCGGCATGAGGGGATAAGAAAAATGGCGACGTTGACACAACTGAAACGGCCCCGAGGTTCTTGGCACCGCAAGAAGCGCGTGGGTCGAGGCCAAGGCTCCGGCTTGGGCAAGACGGCTGGTCGCGGTGGCAAGGGCCAAAAGGCACGCACGGGCAACATGCGCTTCGAAGGTTTCGAAGGTGGACAGAGCCCGCTTCACCGCCGGTTGCCGAAGTTCGGCTTTACCCCGCCGAATCGTTTGGACATTGCGATTATCAACCTGAGCTCGCTGAACGCGTTTGCTTCCGGGGCTGTCGTGGATTTGGCCGCACTCAAGGAACAGGGCCTCGTGAAGGGCCGTCCGGATGCGGTGAAGGTCCTGGGACAAGGTGAACTGAAGAAGAAGCTGACCGTTCGCGTACACCGCTTTTCCGAGTCGGCGAAAACGGCGATCACCAAAGCTGGCGGTACGGTCGAAGTGATTCCGCTGGTCGTTCACAAGCCAGAATCGGCGGCCAAGGCGAGGGCGGGCAAAGGCGCTGGGGCGTAAGTCAGTGCAACTCGCGTGCAGGGGAGCGAAGGTCCGTTTAGACTGATGCGCGCCTCGGCCTCGCCTTGGGGCGTTTCGTCTTTTGAAATGGGTGACTTGTGGCACTGAACGCGTTCACCAACATTTTTCGAATTGCTGAGCTTCGCCAGCGCCTCGCGTACACCTTGGCGTTGTTGGCCGTGTACCGCGTCGGCATTTTCATCACGACGCCTGGGGTCGACCGAGCGGCCATGCAAGCGTTTATGCAGGACCAGACCCGGGCGGGTGGGTTGGTCAATCTGTTCAATCTGTTTTCCGGTGGCGCGTTGGAACAGATGTCGATTTTTGGGCTCGGGATCATGCCCTACGTGTCGGCGTCCATCATCATGCAGCTGTTGGCGGTGGTGGTGCCCTCGCTCGAGCGCCTGAAGAAAGAGGGCGCGGCAGGCCAACAAAAACTGAATCAGTACACTCGCTACGGCAGCATCGTTTTGTCCGTTATCCAAGGGATCAGCATTTCGCGATGGCTCGCGTCGTTGGGGCGCGTTGCGGACAACACGGATGCCGCTTCGATTGACCGCATCGTCGTGCCCAACGACAACCTGTGGTTCGCCTTCATGACCGTGGTGAGTTTGACCGCTGGCACCGCGTTCATCATGTGGCTCGGCGAGCGCATCACCGAGCGCGGGATTGGCAACGGCATTTCGCTCATCATCTTCGCAGGCATCGTTGCGCGGATTCCTTCTGCGATTCAGCAGCTCGTGTTGTTGACCGAACAAGAGGTATTGAACCTTGGCGCCGTCGTGGCGCTCGGCGTGTTCATGCTTGCCACCGTTGCAGCGGTCGTTCTCATCGAGCGGGGCATGCGCCGCTTGCCCGTCCAGTACGCCAAGCGCATGGCGGGTCGCCACATGTTTGCCGGACAGGCCACGTATTTCCCAATGAAGGTGAACATGTCGGGCGTGATTCCGCCGATTTTCGCCGGTGCGCTGTTGTCTGTGCCGGTCACGCTGAGTCGCTGGATTCCCGTACTGGGCGACGTTCAGCGCGTGTTGGAAGCGGATGTTTGGGTCTACAACGGCGCCTTCGTCCTGCTTATTGTGTTCTTCGCGTACTTCTACACGCAACTCACCTTTCGCCCTGACGACGTGGCCGATGACATCAAGAAGCGCGGGGGTTACTTTCCGGGGATTCGTCCCGGGCGGCAGAGCGCGGACTACATCGCGCGCGTTCTCAATCGCGTGACGTTCGGCGGCGCACTGTACTTGGCGACGATCTGTCTCATTCCTTCAGTCATTAGTCAGATCATGGGCATTAACTTCCCATTTGGCGGCACGGCGCTTTTGATCGTTGTTGGCGTCGCGCTGGATACGGTTCAGCAGATCGAAGGCCATCTGATCAGTCGCAGCTACGATGGTTTCGCGGGCCCGAGGGGTCCGCGTATCCGTGGCCGCATGCGGGTCGCGGCTTAACCCAGAAACCTCTTGAGGGGATTGTTCCTTGCTTTGTCTTTCGCCCGATCCGTGCGTTGCTCGTCGGTCGCTTGCCGCCCAGCAAGCTCCCTCCTCACGCCTGCGTCTCTGGCGAAATACCGTGCAATCCTCCAGTCCCCTCAAGAGGTCTCTGGGTGAGGCAGGCGAATGAACGTTATCCTTTTTGGTCCGCCCGGTGCGGGGAAGGGGACTCAGGCGAAGCGGCTTCAGTCGCAACTTGGCTGGCTCCAGATTTCCACTGGGGACATCCTTCGGCAGGCCATCACTTTGGGCACGGCACTGGGCCAACGCGCCAAGCCACTGATGGAAACGGGCAAACTCGTGCCGGACGCTTTGGTCATTGAAATCGTGAAAGAGCGTCTTGCCGCAAAAGACGTGGCGCGTGGATTTACGCTCGATGGTTTCCCGCGAACGATTCCGCAGGCCGAAGCCCTGGAACAAGCGCTCGCGGCGCTGGGCAAACGGGTGGACGCAGTGGTTTCGCTGGAAGTCGACCAGCAAGAGCTCGTGGCGAGGCTGTCGGGGCGGCGCACTTGTCCCAAAGATGGCAGCGTATACCATGTAAAAATGAGTCCACCGCTCGTCAGCGGGCGGTGTGACAAGTGTGGCGGCGCACTGGAACAACGCCCCGACGACATGCCGGACAAAGTGCGAAACCGGTTGACGGTCTATGGCGAGCAGACAGCGCCGTTGAAGTCGTACTACCAGCAGCGTGGTTTGCTTCGTGCGGTGGATGGACTCGGCACGCCGGACGGCATTTATGCGGCAATCATTGCTGCGTTGGGGCCTTCCGCTGCAAATAGCTGAAAATACAGGAGCTCAGTTTGGCGCGGCTCGGTCTGCTCAGCAGACCATCGCGCTTCGCGGAAACGCCCGAAACCGCTCGAACCTTGGCGGGCCAAGGGCTTGCGTCCAGGGAGGAGGAGTGTTATCCCGCCCCGCTCTTTGCGGCAGCCCTATTTCGGGGTTGCACACCGAGGTTTTTTTGCCGAAGGACGACGCGATCGAGGTCGAGGGAACGGTGACGGAGCCGCTTCCCAATGCGATGTTCCGGGTGGTCTTGGACAATGGCCACAAGGTGCTCGCACACATTTCGGGAAAGATGCGGATGCACTTCATCCGAATTCTTCCCGGCGACAAAGTGAAGGTGGAACTGTCGCCTTATGACCTTTCGAGAGGTCGCATCACGTACCGAGCGAAGTAGCTCGGGAGAAGTTTGAGGAGTCAAAGTCGTTATGAAGGTCCGCGCATCTGTGAAGAAGATTTGTGACAAGTGCAAAATCATTCGTCGCAAGGGGATTGTTCGGGTGATTTGCGCGGCCAACCCCCGGCACAAACAACGGCAGGGCTAAGCCCGCCTCTGGCAGGATGAAGGAACGTTTCGATGGCGCGTATCGCAGGCATTGACCTCCCCCCCGCAAAGCGAGTGGTGATTTCCCTGACGTACATCTACGGCATTGGGAAGAAGACAGCGGAGCGCATCGTTGCTCAGGCGGCCATCGACGTCGCCACGCGCACCAAAGACCTGACCGAAGACCAGACGCGCAAGCTGCGCGAAATCATCGAAGGCCAGCACAAGGTGGAAGGTGACCTGCGTCGCGAGGTCACCATGAACATCAAGCGCCTGATGGACTTGGGCTGTTATCGCGGCTTGCGTCACCGCAAGCAGCTGCCGGTTCGTGGTCAGCGAACCCACACCAATGCGCGGACGCGCAAAGGACCGAAGCGCGGCATCGTGCGCGTGAAGGCCACCGCGCCCGTCGCTCGAGGCTAAGAACTTTTTTAATCACTTTGCTGAAGGAGTTGTCATCCCATGGCTGAAGAGGCCGCCCCATCGACGGAAGCAGCAGCGCCCGGTGCCGAAGCTGGCGTCAAGAAGCTGAAGCGCAAGACCAAGAAGAATGTGCTCAACGGTGTTGTGCACATTCAGTCGACGTTCAACAACACCATCATCACCATCACGGACGTTTCGGGCAATGTGATCGCGTGGTCTTCGGCGGGCGCGCGTGGCTTCAAGGGCAGCCGCAAGTCGACGCCCTTCGCGGCTCAGGTGGCCGCCGGTGATGCGGCAGCCAAGGCGATGGAACACGGCCTAAAGAACGTGACGATCGTCGTGAAAGGCCCGGGTGCTGGTCGAGAATCCGCGTTGCGCGCCATTGCGTCGGCTGGTCTCAAAATTAGCATCATTCGTGATGTGACCCCCATCCCTCACAACGGTTGCCGCCAGGCCAAGCGGCGACGCGTCTAATTTCAGGCTCGGAGAAGAACAAAGATGGCTCGCTATACCGCCAGTGCTTGCCGGATTTGCCGGCGCGAAAATCTGAAGATGTACCTCAAGGGTGACCGTTGCTACACGGACAAGTGCGCCATCGAGCGCCGCCCGTATCCGCCGGGTCAGCACGGCCAGGGTCGTGCGAAGTTCTCAGGCTACGGCGTGCAGCTTCGTGAGAAGCAAAAGGTCAAGCGGATGTATGGGCTCTTGGAGAGCCAGTTCCGCGGCGTTTTCGCGCGCGCGGCTTCCGCAAAAGGGAAGACGGGCGAGACCTTGTTGGAGCAGTTGGAACTTCGGCTCGACAACGTTGTCTTCCGCATGGGCTTTGCCGACACGCGCGCCGAAGCGCGCCAGCTCGTTCGCCACGGTCATTTCACGGTGAACGGTAAGCGGGTGAACATCCCTTCGTTCTCCGTGAAGCCGGGGTCGGTCGTGGAAGTGACGGACAAGAGCAAGAAGGTGCTTCGAATCGCAGAAGCTCTCGAGACGGTCGATCGCCGTGGCGTGCCCCAGTGGTTGGAGGTCGACAAGAAAGAGATGAAGGGAACGGTGAAGTCTGTTCCCAATCGTGAAGATCTCACGATGCCGATTCAGGAGCAGCTCATCGTTGAGTTGTACTCCAAGTAAGTTTTCAGTGGCTGTGCCGCGCGGCGTCCTCCCGTCATTTGGACGGGTATGTGGGTGGCGCTTCGCGAATCTCAAGGAGTGGTGTGATGGCTGAAGCATTTCTGGCGAAGAACTGGCGCGAACTGATCAAACCCCGTCGACTTGAGGTCGACAACGAAACGCTCACCCCAACGTACGGCAAGTTTGTTGCGGAGCCCTTGGAGCGCGGGTTTGGAACGACGCTGGGCAACTCGATTCGTCGGACGTTGCTGTCCTCCCTTCAGGGCTGCGCCATCTCGACCCTGCGTATCGAAGGTGTTGAACACGAGTTCTCGACCGTTCCGGAAGTTGCCGAAGATGTCACCGACATTGTCCTCAACCTGAAGGAAGTCTTGCTGCGCGCCCACACGAATGAGCCCCGCACGATTCGCATTGAAGTCGACGGGCCCAAAGAGGTGAAGGCGGGAGACATCATCGCGGATGATCAGATTGAGGTGCTCAACCCGGGCCACCATATCGCGACGGTTTCTGAAGGCGGCAAGCTTCGGATGGAGATGATTGCGCGACGTGGCCGCGGCTACGAGCCAGCGTCGAGTGCGAAGATCGCCGGAATGCCCCTGGGGACCATTCCTGTGGACTCGCTCTTTTCACCCGTCCGCAAGGTGAACTATCAAGTGACCAACGCCCGCGTTGGCCAGGTGACGGACTTTGACAAGCTGACGCTTGAAGTCTGGACCGATGGTTCCGTTTCGCCGCAGGACGCCGTCGCCTACGCCGCGAAGATCGTCAAAGAGCAGCTCACGGTCTTCATCAACTTTGATGAAACCGAAGAGCCGATGGTGATGGACACGCCAAAAGAAGAGGCCAAGCTGAATGAAAACCTCTTTCGTTCCGTGGACGAGCTCGAGTTGTCCGTCCGTTCGGCCAACTGCTTGCAACAGGCGAACATTCGAACCATCGGCGACTTGGTGCAGCGCAGCGAGGCCGAGATGCTGAAGACCAAGAACTTCGGCCGCAAGTCGCTGAAGGAAATCAAAGAAATTCTGGCGGAGATGGGTCTTTCGCTGGGCATGAAGTTGGAGAACTGGCCGCCGCGCATCCCGGTTGCGGCGCCGCCACCGGTGGTCGAAGCCAAGGCCTAAGTCAAAGCTGTTCGAACGTGGGGGCGGCTTGAACGGCCGCCCATCACCATCTCCGGTACCTGAAACGGCCGGAAGGGAGTTGTGCCATGCGTCATCGTTTAGGGGGCCGAAAGCTCCATCGCACCACCAGTCACCGTCTCGCCATGTTGGGCAATCTCGTGACGTCGCTCTTGGAGCACGAGCGGGTGAAAACGACCGTGCCCAAGGCCAAAGAGGCACGGCGCATGGCGGAGCGGATCATCACCCTGGGCAAGCGTGGAGGCTTGGCGAACCAACGTTTGGCTGCGAGGACGGTGCGAAACAAGCCTGTCCTGACCAAAGTGTTTACAGCCCTCAAGGACCGCTATGCGACGCGTCCCGGCGGTTACACGCGAATCATTCGTCTGGGCTTTCGAACGGGCGATGCGGCCCCCATGGCGTTTCTCGAGTTGATTGATCGTCCCGAAGCCCCTGCAGGTGAGGGCGCCAAGGAAGTGACGACTGCTGTGCCCAGTGCTTCCGAAAAGGCACCGAAGAAAGCCAAGGCCGCCAAGCCAGAGGGTGGCGAAGCCGATGCGCCCAAGGCGCAGAGAGCTGCGAAGCCGAAGGCCACCAAGGCGAAGAAGGCCTAGAGCGCATCTCTTAAGCCGTCGGTCGCCTGGAGTCGTTCGCGAAGTTACTCTTCCTCGAACAGCAGCTTGGCGCCCTGCATCAGCACGACTTCTGTTCGATCGGTCCGGATGATGAGACTTTGGAACGCGAGGTTTGGCGGCGCGGGTTTACCGGTCTCATCCACAAGCTTTCGGGCGCTGAGCGTGACTTCGCCCCGTGGCGGAACGCGTCGCACGGCGGTGCTGTAAGTCTCGTTCACGAAGAAGCGAACATCGGTCCAGACGTCGTCGCTTTGATTCACAATCATGAAGACGTCGTTGTCGGCGACGTTCGATCGAACAACCTGCGCACGAAGCACGTTGGAAGGGGCATCGTTTCCAGGGCAAGCCACGACCATTCCGGTGACGGCCATCACGGCCCACAGAGCGATGACGATGACCCGGTACTTGAAGTACTGGCCTTGACGAGAGAAGCGTCCCCAGGCTTCGCGCAGCAGGGCCAAGCCGTTCAGGGATTCGTTGATGGCGGCGTCTTTGATGCGATCCTGAACCGACTGTTCCGCCATTTTTCGCGCGGAAATGGCTGTTTTCCGCTCGGCGGACAGAGCGTGCATCTCGCGACTGATGCTGCGACGCGCCGCGGGATTTTGGGGACTCCCAGGCGATCCGGGGGGGGCTGGCGTCATGAGTGGCCTTGGATTGTACGAATGCGCGGACTACTTCGGCAAAGTTTCCAGCGCCCGGGACGCCGCAGCGTTCTCGGGCTGTGCGCCCAGGACGTGATGCAATAGGCTCCTCGCTTCCGCCACCGCCGTTCGGCGCTCTTCAACATTTGTGGTCCGCTGGGCCCTTTCAGCGAGCAGCAGCGACAAGCGCAGGGCGAGTTCCAGGTTGTCGGGTTGGGCTTCCAGCAGCTGGCGCAGCTCGTTCTCCGCTCCCAACCAGTCGGACGCCATTTCTTTCGCGAGAGCGAGCTTGAGGCGGCTGGTGTTGTCGTCTGGGCGGAGAAGCTTGACGGTTTCAAACCGGCGCGTCGCTTCGGGAAGCTCTTGGCGTTCGAGGGCGAGGTCGCCCAAACGCAGGTGGGCATTCTCGAGCAGGGGGTTGCGCTCCAGCGCCTGCAAGAAGGCCTTGCGTGCAGCGTCCGGCCGCTGGCGACTGAGGTAGATGTCACCGAGATAGGCATACGCATGGCCGTCGCGGGGTGCGAGCTCGATGGCACGGTTAAACTCTTCGACGGCGCGCCCGGCGTCGTCGAGTCGCTGGTACGCAAGCCCCGTCAGTGCGTGAACCACGGCGAAGTCTGGGAAGTCGCGAAGAATTTCCTCGAAGAGGACGAGCGCTTGCTGAGGGACGTCGGCCTTGTTGAGCCATTCGAGTCCCTGCTCCAGCTTCGGGCGGGCGGCTTCCGGAAAGCCCACGAAGGGGTCCGTCAATCGGTTCATGACTTGGCGCGCCCGAGCAATATCTGCAGGCCTCGGAGCAAGGTCGAGCAGCGCTTCGATCTGCTTCATCGCTGCAGTTGTGTCTCCCGACGACGCCAAAGCGCTGGCCAGAGGCGCACGCAGTTCGGGCCGCTTGGGTGAGAGTTCAACAGCACGTTGAAGCGGCGGGAG
>JBJXGM010000162.1:0-5619 GCA_046155985.1 Myxococcaceae bacterium
GGGAGACAACATCGCCATTGAGGTGGAGTTAATTACTCCCATCGCCATGGAGAAAGAGTTGCGCTTCGCCGTCCGTGAAGGCGGCCGCACCGTCGGCGCTGGCGTTGTCGCGGATATTATTGAGTAAACCCAGGGCGCCCGTGCGCCCGTTACGAAAGTCGACGAGGGGAGGCTTTTGCTCTCCCCTCGATTCGTCTAGAGAGTCGAACCCATGCCCAAGGGAAACCGTTCCATCATTTCGCTCGAGTGCTCCGTTTGTAAGCAACGGAACTATTCGACAACGAAGAATAAACGTAAGAGCCAGGACAAGCTCGAGTTGAGCAAGTTCTGTCGGTCGTGCCGTAAGCACACCGACCACCGTGAAGGAAAGGTTTAGGCCAGTAGCTCCAACGGTAGAGCAGCGGTCTCCAAAACCGATTGTTGGGGGTTCGAATCCCTCCTGGCCTGCAGGATTTCTTTAGGACTGCGTTGAGGTTTTCACCATGACGGCGAACGAAGGAAGTCAGCAGGCAAATCGTTCGGGGCTCGACCCGAAACGGCTTGTTGTCATCTTTTACCTGGTTGCGGCCATCGTCTTGGCGCTCTTCCTCGAGCACGTCTTTGCGCTCGTTTGGGCCAAGTTGGGCTGGGGCGACCCCGAAATCATCGAAGGCTTAGGCTGGAAGGTCAGCACTCTGGTCGGCATTGGTGTGGCGTTTGCCGCCGCTGCGGGGTTCTATCTGCATCCCACGTCCCATCGGCTGTCGATGGAGACGTCAAGCGAATTGCTCAAAGTGACTTGGCCTTCGTGGGCGGAAACCCGGACCTCCACGATGGCTGTTGTGGTTGCCTCACTCGTTGCCGCCGGTGTGTTGTTTGGCATCGACACTCTTGCATACAAGCTCATGGTCCAATGGTTACCCAGCCTGTGGGGGAAGCTGTAATGGCGAAGAAGTGGTACGTCGTGCACACCTATTCCGGCTTCGAGAACAAGGCGAAAAAGAGCCTTGAGGAGAAGGTCCGAATGGAAGGCCTCGTCGAGCAATTCGGCGAAATTCTCATCCCCATGGAGCAAGTCGTCGAGATGGTGAAGGGTGAGAAGAAGACTTCTAAGCGGAAGTTTTTTCCCGGCTACATGCTCGTTCAGATGGAGATGAACGACCGGACTTGGCACTTGGTGAAAAGCACCCCGAAAGTGACCGGTTTCGTTGGCGCCTCAGCGAATGAGCAGCCACCGCCCATCACCGACAAAGAGGTCGATCGCCTGACGACACAGATTTCGGAAGGCACGCTCAAGCCCAAGCCCAAAGTGCAGTTCGAAGAGGGGGACACGGTGCGCGTCACCGACGGGCCATTCGCGAACTTCAACGGCTCTGTCGAAGAGGTGAATCCAGACAAGGGCCGCGTCAAGGTGCTCGTGTCGATTTTTGGCCGCGCCACGCCGGTGGAGCTCGACTTCATGCAAGTCGAGAAGACAAGCGGTTAGGCGGCCTGTTGTCGCGCTATTTTGACGCGACAGTCAGCGTTTTCGGGTCAACGGTCACCAGCAGCTCACCGCCCGCGGGTCGAACGATCCACAGGGCGAACGTGCCGTCTTTTTTCGCGACGAACCGTGTGTGTTCGTCCACCTTTGGCATTCGCGCGTTGAAATCGGCCACCAGCCGTTCAGCCTGATCGACGCTGAGCCCATCGGGCAGTCCGGAATGCACGGCGCGCATTCCTTTTCGATCGCGAACCAAGAGTCCCTCACCTGCTATCGGACGCGCAAGGGATGGATGGGTCAGGCGTGTCCAGACGCGAAGGCTTCCATCGCGACCCTTTTCGAAACCGGCGTACGCCACACCAAAGCCCTTACCCGGCGAAAGGGCCTGTGCGTTCTCCTGGACCCACCCCTGCGCGTCTTCTGCAGTGGCGATGTGTTGGGGAATCTGCGGCAAGCTCGCCGTGGATGCGCGAAGTGTCTGCGCATTGGCACCGATAATGTTTCTGCGGGTGAGCTCCGCAGTCAGGATAGGTAGCGCGCGGCCACCGAACGCGCCCTGCTCTGCGCGAATGAGCGCTTGGCCCATGCTGGCGACGGTGAAGCCGTATTCGCCGACTTCATCGAGTGCACGAAACATGCGATGAAGCCCGCGAGTGGAGGCGAGTTCAAGCGCCGCTTCTTGGCCAATCGTGGCCCGGTAGTGCTGGTAGTCGTCAATCAGCACGCGAAACAGTGCGCCTGAGAGCGCTTGGCCTGGATTGTGGGGCAAGTCGTGCCTTCCAGGAGAGAACACATCGTCGTTCCAGAGATCTCGGAACGTACGAAACCCCACGCCGTTCGCTGCCCAGTCCGGCTCGACCAACTGGCTGAGCTCAGTTGAGCGCGCGAGTTTGCCGCCGGTCTTTCGAAGCAATTCGGCCGCCCAGGCCTTGTTCTGAAGCCAAAGCGCGGGCGCAAAAACGTCGGCCAGCGCTTCATTGACGATGAAGACGTCATTCCGGAGCGCGTCGTTGGGCACTCGCTCTCGAAACGGCTTGAGGGCGGAGAAAATCCCGTGCCACAACTCGTGCGCGACGACTTTCCAGTTGCGCCCAAGCTCATAAACCCCTGTCATGCCAGACGAGTATGGGAGCAGCGCGGCGCCCAGCCGAAGCACGTTGTCTTTCGGGTCGACGTGAGCCTCGTTGCCCGCGAGCCCGTGAACCTCGATGCGCAGCACGCCCGATTGCCTGGCGCCCCATGGAATCGGCCGATAGGAGATACGCTCCGCAGCGTCAATCGCGACGATCGCCGCATGAAGAACGGTGTGTTCTGCATAGCGGGTGGGAACCAGGTCCCACGTGTCGAGGCCCCCGTTGGCAGATCTCGTGACGCGCACGGTGGTGTGCGTCGCGCGCGCTGCGTTTTCACTTGGCGCAGTGCTCCAAGCGTTTTTCACCTGTGGACGGCAGGGTTCTTCGGGAGGGCAGTACTGCAGTTCCGGGGGCTCGCCCACCACGACGCGGCGACTGCGAATGCGCTGACTGGGGTCGCTGCCGGGCGTCAGCTCATGATGAGCAGGAATTTCTACCTGCGTTGGCGTGTCATGTCGCGGGTCCGCGAACACGTCGAGCACCAAACTCATGCCATTCCCCACCGGAACAGGCTTGCCCTCGAGCAGTTTGCTCAACGGGACCGCCGGCGCAGCGTCGGTCGGCGCCGGTCGCGTCGGCGCCGGTCGATGGGTGGCGATGGGGGTTGGTGGAGGTGGAATTTGGGGCGGGATTGGCACGGTGGAGAGTGTCTCGCTTCAGCAACAGTGAATTCTCGCCCTAGGTAGACAGAAGTTTCGACCGCCCGCATTTTGGTTTCGCTGTGGAGTTTCGAAGGCTTGGGAAAGTTCTAACGCAATCCGCCATACAGTTTGCAACAGAGCTGTTTGACAGTCCAAGACCGGGGAGGCAAGTATCCACACACATACACACCCAGTCTCTGGAGGGGGACCAATGCACAAGTCTTTGGGTTCGATTGCGACGGCGTTCTTGATTTTGCTGGTGGGTTGCCAGACCAGCGAAAACATGGCGGATGATGACGCTTCCGCTGCGGCCAGCCAACAACAAAACATGTACATCGGCGCACCCTGCGAAAGCAACGATGACTGCGATACAGCCAATTGTCAGTATTGCGATTGGCCGGGGGAGTGCCGAGATCGCTGCGTTGCGGGGCTCGAACAGTGCGTCCCTTCGCCCGGTGGATATGGGATCTGCGACAACGTGACCGAGCCAACATGCAATTGGTACTGGATCAATTGGGGAGGTGGACCGCACTGGTGGTGGCTTTGCAGGAACTGAGGCACTGGGCGCGTGGTGACTGAAACGTCGCCCGGTGCAGCGAGTGCTACGGCACCTGAATCGTCAGCATGTTGGAAAAGTCACTGACGAGTCCGTTGGCATCCAAGGCCGCGACGGCCACGTGGTGGGTGCCGGGGTCCAGAGTCAACGTGTGTTCCGCGATGGCGGTCAGGTCGATGGCCTGACCGCCATTGCCGTCCACCGGGCTCTCTGTGTCGACGTACAAGCGGAAGCCAGACAGAACGTCCAAGGGTGAGCCGTCGACGCGCGTCGTTGGGGCGTCCCATGCCAGCGTGAGAATGCCGTCGGCATCGGAGATCAGGTTGCCTTCACATGCCGAGAAAAGGGTGAGCGCCACACCGAGAGGAAGGATTCGCGCGAAGTGCGGTCGGGACATTGTGGTCAATTTGCCCCAGACGCACCTTTTCGAGCAAGCCGTCGATCGGCCGATGAGTTTCAGGTGGTGGGGCCGTCTATGTGGGCACACCATCACCCACGCCCGTTTGGGCATGTCAGGAGAAGTTCATGAACTCAGGCGTTTTTTTGACCGTTCGCGGCAAGTACCTTCCTCCGAGTCTCGAAGCGTTGCGAGTCGTGCACAATGAGACTGCGGGTTCTGCGCAGGGTATCGCGGCCGCTCGAGCGCTCGGCGATCTCAGTCACAAAGTGTTTGCGCCCATCACCGACGACACGTCCGCTGGCACGAGCAAAGAAGTTTTGTTCGTGGACTGGTGGCAAGACGCGAAGGGCTTGATGGAGTTCTTCAAGAACGAGAACGTCCAGATGCAAGGCACCAAGCTGTTCACATCGCGGGATGCTTCGGTCTGGATGCCTGCCGAAGGGTCGTTCTCGTATTCCATTGCGGCGCCAGCGGGGAAGAACGATCGCTTCTTGGGCATGATTCGCGGACCGATTCGTTCTCCAGGCCACGCCATCGACATTTTCCGAGGCGCTGACATGAAAGCGCAGCGGACGGCGCGCGCGCGGGGGCTGATGTCGCATGAGCTCTTCATCAAGTTGAATCCACCGGGAGACAATTCGCCGCCCGAGCTTTTGGGTGTCGACGTTTGGTTCGACGCTGAAGGAATGGCGGCGCACTACAATGATCCAAAAGAAATGAAAGCACTCGAGGGCGCATTTACAGGGCCCCCAGCCCCTTCAACTTGGATCCAGGCGCCAGGCCATTGGTCTGAGTGGTAGGTCAACCCCTTGACCGTCGCGCAGGGGAACCGCAGGGTGGGGTGATGCAAAAGGACCCCAGCCCTGCGCATCCTAAGGAGGGCGCGCGCTTAGCATTCGAGTCTTCGGTCGCGCCTTACCTCAAGAGCCTCAAGGCGCACTGCTATCGGATGTGTGGCTCGTGGTTTGAGGCGGAAGATCTTCTGCAAGAGAGCCTCGTGCGCGCTTGGCGTGGTCTCCACACATTTCGGGGTGACGCCAGTCTCAAGACCTGGCTCTACAGCGTGACGACCCGTGCCTGTCTCGATCTGCTTGAGAAACGACGAGAACGCAGCCTGCCTTTCACGTTGGGTCTGAAGAGTGATGGAAGCACGCCGCCCGAAGGTCCTGACTTCGAAGTGCCCTGGATTGAACCCATGCCCGGAGAACCCGACGATGAAGCTTTGGGTCCCGAAGCGCGCCTCACTCGGCGTGAGAGTGTTGCGCTCGCATTCCTCGCCCTCCTGCAAAGGGTTCCGCCCAAGCAGCGTGCGGTTTTGTTGCTGCGCGATGTTCTCGGCAGTTCGGCCCAGGAATGCGCCGCCTTGCTCGAAACTTCGGTGGCGTCCGTGAACAGCGCTCTTCAGCGCGCCCGCGCAGCCTTAGAGC
>JBJXGM010000080.1:0-2793 GCA_046155985.1 Myxococcaceae bacterium
AGTCAGCTTTGAAAAATCCGAGCTGCTCGGGGAAGAAGCGGCCTGCGAGAAGTGCGGTACGAGCGGAGGCTGCGAATGCGGCGACGATGGCTGCGGCTGCGTCGGCGATTGGCGCGACAACACCGAACTCTGGTTCGGCGGCGACGCGTACAAGTCGTTGGGCGACCGCGGAACACCCGGATTCAATCCAAATCCGTTCGGGCTCCAGAACAGCTTTGGCCTAGTCGGCGGCTTCAACACCGGGCTGGCGCTTGGTGAGTCCCGCGTGCGGGCCCAGGTCGGAGCCAGCTACGGCGCGTACGACTGGAAGGGACGCACGACGTTAGCTCCCCTGAAGAACGATTCGCTGGAGCAGCAGTCGTACCTGACGATGGGCTTCTACAAGCGCGGCGACGTCAGCGACGACGATCGGATCAGCTGGGGGCTCGTGTACGACTACTTTTATGCTCGGAACTGGGGCTGGGCCAACAATCCGACCTCACTGAGCCAGTTTCGAGGCTTGGCCGGCTACGCGCTCAACGAATGCCACGAGCTTGGATTCTGGGGCACGGTCAATTCGCGGACTGACACCGCTCGTTTCACCAGCGCCGGTGCCGCACGGGTGAATATTCGCGCGATGACCCAGGCGAACGTCTACTGGAAGTACAACTGGGCCTTTGGCGGGACGACCACGGCCTACCTCGGGGGCTTTGACCGAGCCGATGTCGCCAGTTGGCAGTTCGGTCTGTTGGGCCAGGCGCCGCTCAGCAACAACGTCGCCCTCTACGGCAACTACACCTACGTCGCCCCCGGCTCGGGGACCGGCCTGGTGGGATCGGTCGAAGAGCAGTGGAACGTTTCCGCTGGTCTGGCCTTCTACCTGGGAGGCAAGGCTTCGAGCCGCACGGTATCCGGCCATGCCGGGATGCCCTTGCTGCCGGTCGCGAACAACGGTTCGTTCCTGATTACGGACTAACGCTCGCCGGCTGATGGGGCTCGTGTTCGGTGACCCGAAAGACACCTCTCCCGCCGCGGCGGGAGAGAGTGGGAAAGGCGGGCTGGGGCACGCTGGGGAAAGAGCTCGCGGGGCGGCCCTCTCCCGGCCCTGCGGGCCGACCTCTCCCAGAGGGTGGCCTGATAAAAACGCTTAAGCAGCTGTTGCTTCTTTGGTTGCGCTGGCTTGTCCTTTTCCTCTCGCTTCTCGGTACATCTCGCGGCGTTTGGCGGCGAGGGTGCGGGGGATGTTTTCTTGCGTCCAGCGTTGCACGTCGGCCACGGTCACTTGGGCAAGGCTCGCCGTGACTTCTTGGCGTGTCGTTTTGCGCATCAGGGTCGGAAAGGCGAGCAATAGGTTGGTGAAGCCGCTCTTCGAGTGCTGCCGTTCAAGTTGCTTGTAGAGCGCGAACGTGGATTCCAAGACCTCGGTGCTCATCGTCAATCGCTCGCCCGCTTGCAGGGAGGCTTCGTGGTCGCGCAGGAATTGCACGGTCTTCTGGATGAGGTCCCGGCTCGTCGGACTCTGGGAGAGAGGCGTCACGTGTGCCTCGAAACGGTCGGCCACCCCAGGGTAGAGGCCCGCCGCGTTGAGGAACGTGAGGCCCGCGGAGATCACGGTTTGGCACTCCCTCCACTGTGAGAGGCTGGTCGTGAAGTCGCGCAGCCAGCCGAACTTCTCCCGCAGCCGACTCTCGGGGATGCCTTGGCGGCTCTTCGATTCCGGGTGGTCCAGGTGCCAGAGCACGGTCCACGCCCAGTTCAGCGTCGGCTCCAGATTCATGAACCGCGCCTTCGTCTTGAAACCCGGCGGGACGAAGTGCGACAGTTCCGTCTGCTGCAAGGCGCAACGCGTGCCAGCGATGTGTTGATTGAAGGCGGCCCATTGCGGATCCCGCTTCAGCAACGCCTCCAGTTGGTTCGCAAGAAAATGCTTCGGGTCGCGCAGCGAAAGCGGCCTGTTTTCCGGCGTTCCCAGCGTGGCCACCGGTTCACGCAATTCCACGGCGCCATCCGAAGCGACCGCGCGCGGCACTCCAAAGCGATTTGCGATTTTCCGATACTCCTCCCCGACGTCCTCGCGTTTCCAGCTTTCCCGGGGCACGATCGCCAGGAACTCCGCCTCGTCCTGACGCACGGGAGTTCCCGGATGCCTTTCAGGAACTCGAAGGACGACGAAGATCTTTTCCTTGCCGATTTGATGGCTGTGATCCGTGAGCCACACGCCCCCATTTTTCGCCTGGGCGCTCTGCAACCGGTGCAAGCCGAGACGCTGCATCCAACTGCGGACCGATTGATACGTCGGCACGCGCTCTTCCACTCCCAGCCACGCGAAAAAAATCGTCAACGCCCGGATCGCTGGCCGCAATCCCACCGCGCGTCCCAGATTCACGCACAACTCAACGAGGCCCACCCCGTACTGCGTTCCCGGAACCGGTTCGCCCAACGGCAACCATACCTGCGGGGATTGGAGCGACTTCGTTTCCAAGTCCTCGATTCGATGGTGCAAGGCCCGATTCTCCCGCGTCAGCACTTCACAGCGATCCTGGAGCTGATCCGCTCGCACCAGCGCTTCATCGAGACGATGCTTGATCGTCCGAGCCACTTGAAACCAATGCCATCGTCTCAGAAAACAACTTCGCGCCAGCGCCGAAAATCTGCACTTGCAAGTAGCCCGAAACTTCGTCCATGATGCTTCCACTGTTGCGCTCCTTCGCATGGGTGTTCCATTGAAAAATTTCCCAGCGAGGAGCGCAACAGATTCTTGTCTTCCCATCAATCCCAATCTACGCATCCCATCAGCGTTTTATCAGGCCACCC
>JBJXGM010000002.1:0-67092 GCA_046155985.1 Myxococcaceae bacterium
TCGCGTCGAGCCCGCAGATGCAGAGGCCATGGCCCTGTTGGACTTGGCGAACGCTGCGCAAATTCGCGCGGGCGGTGACCCCTTTATTGGTCCGAAACTCAAGGGCCTGTTCGAAACGGCGGGTTTCACTCCTGTGAACATCGAGACACCCACCATCGGCGGCGGGGATGAGGCGCCCGGTGAGCGCGCCAAGCTTTCCGAAGAGTTTGCAGAGATTTTTGAAAGCCTCGATGAGGCCCTTGGTGCCCAAACCGCGCCCCAGCTTCACGCCGCAGCGGCACGACTCCGCGCCTTAGCGAATCAACCCGGCGCGCACATTTCTTATGTCCCCACGCTGGTCACCGCCACCAAGCCGCCTGGCGTTGGCGCGGCGCTGAGGTAAGGTTCCACCCCATGAAATGTCTAGGCGCCGCGGTCTGTGTCGCAGTGCTCACCGCCTGTGGGGGGCCAGTCGCCACCATTGCGCTCGTTCCGCGAAACGAATCCGGCCAGGTCGGTACGGCGACGCTCTTTGACAAGGGCCGAGATGTCGAAATTGTCGTCGAAACCATTGGCGGTTCGGACAAGGGCCGACAGCTCGCACATATTCGAACCGGGCCGTGTGCTGACAACGGCTCGGTCGCGGGCTTTGTCCTCGAGAACCTCGTCCCTTTGGAGAACGGCCAAAGCACGACACTCATCGAAGACCGCACCGTCCTTGACCTTCAAGGCGCGCGCTACAACCTCACGATTCAGAATTCGGGCGACCCCTCACGTGCAACGGCCTGCGGCGTGATTCCCTAAAGCGCTACACGGCCTTCAGTTCGGAGACCAACTTGCTCAGCGACTGCTTCGCGTCGCCAAACAGCATGAGCGTCTTCGCATCGTAGAAGAGCTCGTTTTCAATGCCGGCAAATCCCGCGTTCATGCCGCGCTTGAGCACAATGACGCTCTTGGCTTGGTCAACGTTCAGAATCGGCATGCCATGAATCGGTGACGAAGGGTCGTTGCGCGCTGCCGGGTTTACGACGTCGTTGGCACCAATCACGAGCGCCACGTCGGCACGTTGGAACTGGTCGTTGATTTCTTCCATGTCGTAGAGCCGGTCGTAGGGCACGTTCGCTTCGGCGAGCAGCACGTTCATGTGCCCTGGCATTCGTCCCGCCACCGGATGAATCGCGTATTTCACTTCGCCGCCCTTTTTCTCAATCAGCTCGGCGAGCTCGCGGACTTGATGCTGCGACTGCGCGACCGCCATGCCGTACCCCGGCACGATGATCACTTGTTGCGCATACGCCAACTGCACGGCGGCGTCTTCGACCGACACAGACTTCACATCGCCCTTCTTCTCGGTGGCAACCCCCGGGGGTGGGGGTGTCCCAAAGGCACCAAACAAGACGTTCCCAAACGAGCGGTTCATCGCCTTGCTCATGAGAACTGAGAGCAAGAAACCGGATGCACCGTCCAGCGCACCACAGATGATGAGCACGTTGTTGCCAATGGCGAATCCCGTGGCCGACGCCGCGAGGCCTGCATAGGAATTGAGCAACGACACGACAACGGGCATGTCGGCCCCGCCGATAGGCAGAACGAAGCTGATGCCGATGAGAAGAGACATCGTCAGCATCGCGTAAAAAACGCCGGTGGCGTCGGGGTTGAACAACAGGTAGCCGAACATCCCAAGCGTGGCCACAAACATGCCCAGGTTCACGGCGTTCTGCCCCGGGTACGTGATGGGTTTGCCGGGAATGAGTTCTTGAAGCTTCGCGAACGCCATGACGCTGCCAGTCACCGTCAAGGCACCGAACAAGGTCTCGAAACCCAGTGCCGCCATGTGGCCAGCATCCAGGTGTCCTTTGGCCGAGTAGAACTCTGCGACACCCACCAGCGTTGCCGCCAAGGCACCAAAGGCATGCGAGATGGCGATGCGTTGGGGCATCGCCGTCATCGGCACAAACATGCCCAGCGGGTAACCGATGACCGAGCCCAACACGAGGCCCGCAATCACCCAGTGGTATTCGATGACGTCGTGGTGGAGCAGCGTTCCCACAATCGCCACCAACATGCCCACCGCCGCCTGCTGCATGCCGCGCTGCGCGTGTTCGGGACGACTGAGCGAGCGCAAACCCAAAATGAACAGCACCGATGATGCGAGGTAGGCCGCCTGAATGAAGAGTTCACGCGCCACGGCCTAGGCCCCCTTCTTCTCGCCGCTGGGGGCGCGCCGGAACATTTTCAGCATGCGGTCGGTGATGAGAAAGCCGCCCACCACGTTGATGGTGGCGCACGTCACGGCGACAAAACCCAAGAAGGTGCTCACCTGATTGCGCGCGGACCCCGCAGCCACAATGGAACCCACGAGGGAGATGCCGGAAATGGCGTTCGTCGCGGACATCAGTGGCGTGTGCAGAAGCGGCGGCACGCGCGAAATCACCTGATAGCCGACGAAACCGGCCAAGACGAAAACATACACTTCAACGATGGCGAGTGATGACACGGTGCCCTCAGCGTGACGAAGGTTTCGGTGCGCTCCAACCTGTGGGGGGACGGCGTTGACCACCGTGGGTCATCACCATGGCGCCGGTGATTTCGTCGCCCACGTCCAGCGTCAGTGTGCCGTCCTTTGCAATGAGGTGCCCCAACAGAGACTGCAAGTTCTTGCTGAACATTTGGCTGGCGTGAAATGGAACTGCGCTGGGCAGATTCATAGGCCCGACCACGCTGACGCCATCGACTTCAACGGTTTCGCCGGCTCGCGTCATCGTGCAATTGCCGCCAGATTCCGCCGACACGTCGACAATGACGGAACCAGGCCGCATGGACCGCACCATCGCCTCGGTGACCAGCAGCGGCGCGCGCTTCCCAGGAATCGCGGCCGTGGAAATCACCACGTCGATGTCCTTGAGGTGGGCTGCAATCGCCGCACGCGTTCGTTCGAGCTCTTGGTCGCTCTGTGCCGCCGCGTAGCCACCTTGTCCTTCGGCGCCCACGGCGTCGACAGCGACAAATGTTGCGCCAAGGCTTTGGACCTGTTCGCGAACCGCAGGACGAACATCGAAAGCGGACACGACGGCGCCCAGGCGGCGACACGTTGCAATCGCCTGAAGCCCTGCGACGCCCGCCCCGAGAATGAACGCCTTCGCTGGCGTGACGTTTCCCGCCGCGGTCATCAGCATCGGGAAAAACCGTGGGAGATGGGTGGCCGCCATCAGGGCTGCGCTGTAGCCCGCCACCGTGGCCTGCGAGGAAAGCACGTCCATGGATTGCGCGCGGGTGATGCGCGGCACACGCTCAAGCGCGAGGGCCGAGATTCGCAATGACTCGAGCACGCTGAGCAAAGACTCGTCTTGCGAGATGAGCGAAATCAGCGTCGTGCCTTGCGGAATGCGCCGCGCTTCAACCACACCGGGCGGCTGCACTTTGAGAACCAGTTCGGCTTCCGACAGTGCCTGGGCTGGCCCGGAGGCAAGCTGCGCGCCCGCACCTTCATAGAGCTTGTCGGGAAAGAAAGCGGCTACCCCTGCACCCTGCTCCACCACCAACCGGTGGCCGCTTTTCACCAGGCGCGCCACCGTATCTGGAACCAGCGCCACTCGCCGTTCGCGCGGCGCCGTCTCCTTCAGGACGGCTATCTGCATCGGTGCCTCGGCTCCTGAAAACGAACGAGCCGGGACTTAACGTCCTAACGCCCCGATTGGCCAGAAACTATCGCTTGCACCGCGTCAGCGCGAGGCCACCAAGCGAGGCGAAGACGCCAGACCGGTCACTTTCAAAGCGACTTCGCATCGCACGTCAGGGTGGGCTGCCGTCACACGCAGCGTTCCCTCAAGCCCGTGTCCGGCCTCGTGAAGCGACAGTTCAACCCGGGTCGCCGGGCGTTTGCCGGCGGACTGACTCGAGACCTCGGCAACATACTGGCCACCTTTGCGTTCCAAGTGCTGTGGAAAATCGATAGTCCCGGCATCACCCATCCAAAGGCGAAGCGGTGGCATATCGACGCGCTCGCGTTCACCTGTCCAAAGCGTCCAACGCATCGCCGTCGGCGCGTCTTGGGGCGAAGTCACGACCAACCCTTCGCTCAAAAAGCATTCTTGAGGAAGGTCGTTCAGGGCTCTGGCGTCCACCGACACATTGAACGTCCGGGCCACAAGCGCTGGCGCATGCGTGGAGAGATCGCGCTGGCAGCTCACCGCGAGAAGGGCACTGACCATTACGAGAAACGTGCGCATGGTTTGACTCCCAATGACGACGACGAACTCCAGAGTCCGCCCGCGGCAGGCTCAACGCAAATTTGTGACCCGCTTGGACAACTCTTCGCTAGTGTGCACACACGACCTAATCTTGAAGGAGAATTCCTCATGTTGCGACGTGTTCCTCTGATGGTTTCTCTCTGCGGCATGCTGCTTTCTGCCTGCGGCGGCCCCGGTAACTTCGACGGCACCGTGGGAGGCAACAGCCTCAGCGTGAAGAGCGCCCTGTTCTACACGCAGCCGTTTGGCGCTGCGGGTGTGGGTGGAAGTGCCGTGGGGTTGGCGCTGACAGATCAAGCCGACGCATGTGAGCGCCTCAAGGCGAATCGCCTCGCTCCCAACAGCGCGGGAGTTGGCTTCGGCCTCGGCGTGACGGCCGGGGGGCTCAACATCACCGCTTCGCTCACGACGGGCGCCTACAGACTCTTTAGTCTCCTTGACGTCGTCAGCCCTCCTCCCAATGGAACGCGAATGATGATTGGTGGTTTTGAGAACTACGACGCCAACTGCGCGGGGACCCTGGGGAGTACACAGGGGCTCATCACCGCCGGGTCGCTTCAGGTGGACGCCTTCCAAGCCGGCAGCGACGGCTATCTCAAAGGGACATTCGACTTGAGCTTCGGCGTCGACACGGCGCAGGGCTCGTTCAATGCGGTTTTTTGTGACTTCGTACCGACAGGGAACCAACCCGCCCCGACCTGCTCGTGATGTTGTCTGCGCTGTTGGCGGTCACCGTCGCCGCCAGCCCGGGACAGCAAATTGCGTTTGAGAAGTACACGCTGCCCAACGGGCTCACCGTCATTCTCAGCGAAGACCACAGGCTTCCACACGTGGCGGTCAACGTCTGGTACCGCGTGGGTGCTGCCAATCAACGGCCGGGGCGCAGCGGCTTCGCCCACTTGTTCGAACACATGATGTTTGCCGGCTCGAAACACGTGGGCAGCAACACGCTCCAACTTTTCGAACAGGTCGGCGCGCGCGCCGGCAGCGCGGTCAACGGAACGACGAACCTCGACCGGACCAACTACTTCGAACTTCTCCCTTCTCCGGAGCTGCCGCTGGCCCTTTGGGTGGAGGCGGACCGGATGGGTTTCCTCACCCTTGACGCGGAAAAACTCCGCATCCAACGCGATGTCGTGTCGAACGAACGACGCCAAAGCTATGAAAACCGCCCTTACGGCCGCGCGACACTTCGGCTGTGTGACTTGCTGTACCCAAAGCCCCACCCCTACTTCCATTGCGTCATCGGCGAGCTCAGCGATATTCAATCCGCGTCGGTCGAAGAGGTTCAGGACTTCTTTCGAGAGTACTACCCCCCGAGCAATGCATCGCTCGTCATCGCAGGTGACTTCGACACTGCGACGGCCAAACGCCTTGTGGCGCTGTACTTCGGCGCGCTGACTCAAAAGCCACGGCCGCCCCCGCCGGAGGTGCGCGTGTCTGCTCGCGCTGGCCCGCGGCGAGAACGTTTGGAAGACCCCCTTGTCCACGTTTCGCGCGTCACCTTGGCGTGGCCAGGCGTAACGCCCTACGCGCCCGATGAACGCGCCGGCGACGTTGCTGCCGTCATTCTCGGCGACGGCCGAACCTCGCGCCTTTACCGCGACCTTGTGGTGCAGCAACAAGTCGCAAGCAGCGTGAGCGCCAGCAACGTCTCAGCCAGGCTCACGGGATGGTTCTCGCTCACCGCGACAGCGACGGCCCAGCCTGGCGCGGACGAAGCCGCGCTGACTGCTCTACTGTTGTCGCACGCCCAGAAGCTCGCGACAGCAGGACCCACGCCCGCGGAGCTCTCCCGTGCCAAGCGCCAACTCTTGGCGGAGCGTCTTCGTCGGCTCCAAAAAATTGGTGGATTCGGTGGCCAGGCAGACATGCTCAACGAATATGAAATGTACACGGGCGATGCGGGATTTTTCCCGGCAGACCTGCGCCGCATCAAAGCCGTGACGGCGGAAGACGTGAAACGGTTCCTTGTCGAACATCTTCACGACGACCGACGCATTGAACTTTGGACTGTGCCACAGCCCGCGCAATCGCCGGGAGCAAACCCGTCATGAACACGCGCATCGTTGGGACCGCGTGGGCCGCGGCGGCATGTGCGCTCGGTTGCGCTGCCACCACGAAGCCCCTTCAGAAAGCGGATGCTTCTTCGGCCATCGAGGCGTTCCCCACTGCAAGGCCGCCACCCCTGGACCGGGCCGAAGTTTTTCGCGCCCCGCTTCCCAGTGCGCACAAACTCACCAATGGCCTGTCCGTCCTGATTGTTGAAAACCACGCACTGCCACTCGTCGCTGCCGAACTCTTGGTTTTCGCGGGCGTCGATGCGGTTGCGCCCAAGGAAGCCGGCCTCGCAGGCGCAACAGCACGCATGTTGACCGAGGGGACGCAGCGACGCACGGCGGCGGAGTTGTCCGAACGCCTGGAGGACTTGGCCATCGAGGTCGGCACCGATGCCGGCGCGGACCACATGTCGGTCTCGATGGACGCGCTCACAGAAACGCTGCCGGATGCGCTTTCGCTGTTCGCGGAAGTGGTCGTCGAGCCTGGCTTTCGGACAGATGACTTCAGCCGGGTCCAAAAGCTGTTGCTGACAGCCTTGGAGCAGAAGCGTGGCAGCCCCGAGTCGCTGGCCTCCGATGTCTTTGTGGGAAAAGTCTTCGGCATCGAACACCCGCTGGGTCAACCCGCCGGCGGGTCGCTGGAGACCGTCAAGCGTCTCACGCCCAGCGCGTTGTCCCGCTTTCATCGCCGATGGTTCCACCCCGAAAACGCGGTGCTTGTCATCGCGGGGGATGTCACGCCCGAGGGCGTTCTGCCGCTCCTGGAGACAAGTTTTTCAAAATGGCGTCCGCACAAACTGACCCGCCACAAGACACCTGCCCCCAAGCTCAAATCTGTTCGCAGTCTTGTGCTGTTGGACCAGGCTCACGCCACGCAGTCATACGTCATGTGGGGAGGACTCGGCCTTCCCGCATCGCATCCAGACGCGTTGGCGCTGCGGCTTTCGAATCTTGCATTGGGGGGTTTGTTCTCTTCGAGGCTCAACAGCAACCTCCGCGAGGCGAAAGGCTACAGTTACGGCTTTTTCTCGCGCACGAACTTTGAGCGCGATGTGGGCACTTGGCACGCGTCCGGGCCCATCAAGGCAGCCGACACACCCGCCGCCCTCGAAGAAATCCGAGGAGAACTCGCGCGCTTCGCGGAACACGGCCCCACCGAAGCCGAGCTCGCTCAGGCAAAGCTCGCGCTGGTGCGTGGACTTCCTGCCGCGCTGGAAACGAATGGAGCCGTGGCGGCAGCCATCAGCCGCCTTGTGCTGTTGGGGCTGCCCCTCGACTACTACGCGAAGTTGGGTGAACAGACGGCGGCGCTCTCGCGGGACGCCGTCACGGCGGCGACCCAACGCCATTTGCGACCCAACACATGGCCCATTGTCATTGCGGGGCCCAAAGCGTCCGTCGAGGCGGGTGTGAAAGCACTCGGCCTGGGCGAACTCGAAGTCCTCTCGGCGCCGTAGACCGCTTCCGGGTGGTCCAACAGGGCTACGGCAAGTCCACAAACTGCGACGGGTCGACTTGCCCTTTTTCGAGCGTTTTCTCTTCCGGGACAGTGCCCTCCTTGAACCACACGTCGACAGTCCGTCCCGTCGAACCTGACGCCCTTCCGCCTGTCTTTTCATCGACAGCAACACGAACCAAGGCCAACGACTCGTCCGGGACAAACTCCGCCTGCGGCCGGCCTGAAAGCGCGCGCTGCATGTAGTCAATCCAAATCGGAAGCGCCGCTCGACCACCAGTCTCAAATTTCCCCAGCGGATGAACGTTCTTGTCGTAGCCCACCCACACCACCCCCACCAGATCGCGCGTGAACCCGGCAAACCACGCGTCGAACGAATCGTTCGTGGTCCCCGTCTTCCCGGCCGCGGGCTTGCCCACGCGCTGCGCAGGAGCACCGGTGCCCTCTTTGACGACTGCGCGCAGCATGTCGACGACCTGAAAACCCGTTTCTCTCGACAACACCTGTTTGCCTGGCTCAAACACCCGCGCGTAAGAGGCCGCCACGCGGTCGAGCCAAGGTGCCCAGGGATCGTCGAAAGCGGTGTGGTCTTCCAGCATGCGCCCAAACCGGTCTTCAATTTTTCGAACGAAGTAGGTCGCCTGCTTGGACCCCAATCGACTGAGGGTAGCGTACGCTTGTGCCAATTCATTGGGGTAGACGCACGAGCTTCCCAACGCCGCAGAATAGTCCTCGTTCATCGGGGTACTAAAGCCAAACTCGCTGGACCACTTCGCCATCGACTTGATGCCCACCGCCTGAAAAGTTTTGACGGCGGGAATGTTCATCGACTTCACGAGCGCCGTGCGAACGATGACATCGCCTTGGAAGTCCGTCCCGTAGTTCTCAGGCTTCCACCGCATTTGGTTGTTCGGGTCGTCAAAGACGATGGGACTGTCGACCAGGATGCTCGCCGGCGTCCATGCGAGCTGCTCCAACGCCGCGGCATAAACGATGGGCTTGAACGCACTGCCAGGTTGGCGACACGCCTGAAACGCGCGGTTGAATTCGTTGGCGTCGAAATCGTAGCCACCGACCATGGCGACCAAGTACTGGCGGTAGGGGTCGATCGAGACGAGCGCGCCCTGCAGCTCGGGCTCTTGCTCTAACCGGAACAGCGGCACATCCGTGGGGACCCCCGCGGCAAGCTTGGCGTCCATTTGCTCACGGTCATCCACAAGCGCCTTCGCCTCGACGTGGCGCACGACGATGACGTCGTCGGCAGCGAGCACACCCTTCACCGAGGTGAGCATGGCGCCGGGGTAGTACGTTTCGGGGTTCACTTTGTGCGCCCACCGCATCCCCAACAGCGGCAAGACACCACGCTGTTTTCCAACGCGCAGCCAAAGCCGCTGTCCAGGAATGTCGACCTCGCTCACCAGCGCGACATACAAGCGTCCGCGCTCGAGCGGCTTGCCCCCCATCGCCTTCTCGGCTTTTGCCAAGAACGCTGCGCGCTCGGCACCCTCGAAATGCGCGACCGGCCCGCGAAACCCCTGACGTTTGTCAACGGCCAAGAGGCCTTCCAGCATCGCGTCCTGCGCGGCGCGCTGCCGTTCTGCATCCATCGTGGTGAAGACTTTCAGGCCGTCTGCGAGCAGAACATCATTGGAGTAACGCGCCACGATGTCTTTGCGGACCTGTTCCGTGAAGTAGGGCGCGAACTCGTGAAACACGTCTTCCACGGGGTAGACACTGACCTCTTCGGCATCAGCCCCTTGCTGCTCTTCGCGCGAAATCATCCCTTCTTCACGCATGCGCCGAAGCACGTAGCTGCGCCGACGCTTCGCGTCTTCGGGATTGGAAAAAGGTGAATACCGACTGGGGGCTTGAGGCAGCCCCGCGATGAGCGACATTTCCGCGAGCGTCAATTGCTGAACGTCTTTGCGATAGTAGTTCTCCGCGGCCGACTGCACCCCATAGCTTTGGTGACCGAGGTAAACGTTATTCAAGTAGAGGTACAGAATCTCTTCTTTGGTCAGCGCGGCTTCTAAGCGCCGCGCCAAAATCGCTTCGCGAATCTTTCGCGTGAGATTCTTCCGCGTTGCCTTCGCGTAGCCTTCAGCAGAAATGAGCACGGCTTTGGCGGTCTGCTGCGTCAGCGTGGACCCCCCCTGGACGGAACCGGATCCGGTCGTCTTTTTCCAAATCGTTCGGACAGCAGCCCGGGCTGTGCCCAAGAAGTCGACCCCAGCATGGTCAAAGAAACTGGCGTCTTCCGAGGCAATGAACGCTTGGACAAGTCGCTTGGGAATCCTCTCGTAGGGGACGACCTTCCGACGTTCACGGTAAAACTCTCCCGCGAGCGTCGCGTCGTTGGTGAACACTTCGGTCACGACAGGCGGCCAGTAGCGGTCCACGCGCGGAATCTCGGGCAGGCCTTCTGAAAAGGCATAGTACAAGCCGAGCAAACCGACCCCTGCGAGGGTCCCCCCGCTCAGCGCCAAAACGGCGACAGCCGCCGCCAAGACCCGCCAGCCCGAACGCGACGGGGGCACCTTCACGAGAATCAGGCGGCCTTTGCGCACGGGCGTGGGCACGTGGGGTTTCATGGCACAGACAGTGCCGCTCGCGCGAGCACATCCGACAGGTCCGTGGGCAGAGAAGACACGACTTTGACCCACGCCTTGCTTTCGGGGTGGGGAAACTCAATCTGCGAGGCGTGCAGAAACATGCGCTTCAGACCCCACCGCGCACGCAATTCGCGGTTGAAGGCAAAGTCGCCATAGCGGCGGTCGCCAGAAACCGGGTGGCCAATCGCCTCCAAGTGCCGCCTGATTTGGTGCGTCCGCCCAGTCTCGATGCGGCACTCGAGGAGTGCGCTGTCATTCCCCTGAGCCAGCACGCGCCAGTGCGTCGTCGCTTCCTGAAAGTTGGTTCCACGCCTGGATTTCGACGCCGCAGTTTGCTGCTTCTCCGAAAGCGGCAAATCGATGGTCCCAGCGAGCTCCGGCATCTTGCCTTTCACGAGCGCCCAGTAACGCTTCTTCGCTTTGCCCTCGGTGAAAACTTCGGTGAAGTGCACCATCGCGGGCCGCCGCTTGGCAACCAACAAGACGCCCGAGGTGTCACGGTCTAGCCGGTGGGCCGGACTCGCGAGAAAGCCGTTTCGTTCGGCGTGGATGCCCAGGTGCGCCCGGACGTAATCCACCGCCGTTCCACCAGAAATTCCGCTTCCTGGGTGAACGGCCATGCCGGAAGGCTTGTCGATGGCCATTATCCAGTCGTCCTCCAGCAAAACCACGAGCTTCTGAGGGTCTACGGGGGGTGGCGACGGCCGTGTTCGAGGGCTCGGGGCGCCCAAAGGGTTCTCCAAACGCGCTTTATCCCCCCGAATGAAAAGGGTGTCGCCTTTGGCCAAAACCTGCTCGGGCGTCGCCCGCTTGCCGTTGACGCGGACTTTCTTGGTCCGAATCATCTTAAAGAGATGGGACGTGGGCACCTGATTCAGGTGACGACGCAAGAATTTGTCGAGCCTTTGCCCCGCATTGTCGTCATCGATGGTGATTTCGATCATTTTCGATGGAGCCTGACACGAGCACCGGTAGATTGCGCACTATGCCCAAGGCACCCGTCATCGAAGAACTCCTCAAGGGAGGCTCCTCCGAGTGGAACAAGCTGCGAAAAACCGGCCGCGTCACCACTGACCATACTGGAGCCACCTTTCAACAGCTCTTTTCCGCCAACACTGACCTCTCGGGGTTAGCCCTTATCGGTTCGGAATGGGAGCGCTGTGACCTGTCGAAGGTCAGTTTTCGCGATACAGACCTGTCGAACGCTTATTTCCACGGTGGGCGGCTTCAAGATTGCGACTTTCGCGGCGCAAACCTCGAGGGCGCCACTTTCGAAAAGCTGAAGCTGCTTCGCTGCGACTTTTCCGGGGCGAAAGGGCTTGAAGAGCTCGAAATCGACGACGTCGACATGGACCGCGTCGTCGGCCTGGACGGCGAAGAGGCTCCCCCACCGCCCCCGCCGCCCGCCGTCGGGGTCACTTCGTTTACACGGGAACAACGCACGGCAAACCAAGGGGGACAGCCCGGCGAAGACAACGGCGAACCACCCCCGTTTCGCCCACACGACCCACCGGGCACGCTGCTCTTCCGTGGAATTCAGCGCCTCATTGTTCCGCCAGCTTGGGCGCTGGACGCGCCTGGGCTTCGCCCACCGTTACCGGCACGCGGGCCCGCTGGCAGCGCCTTGGAAGGCCTGCTGCGCGACGCCGTTCAGACACGACTTGAAGGCAGACGACCCGTAACAGACCCACAGGCCGTCGAACGCGCACAAGCCGCGCTGCGTTTAGGAGGGAAAGACGCTGCGTTCGCAGCGATGTACCTGCGCGAAGTGGGTGCAGAACCTCATTTCCGATTCTCAGCCGAGGCGTCGCTGAAAAAACAACTGCGCGCCGAAATCGATGTGGACGACGCCACTGCCTCCATTGACCCACGCGTGACCGGTGCCTTGCTCGAGCTTCGGCTTCCACTCGAAACCGAAGACGCCCTGGGCGAAGCAAAACGACGCCTGGCTGCGGCGCATCTCTTCAGTGCATTGCTCGAAGCGGGGTTCACCCCGGAGAACAACTGGGAAGAAGCCCTGGAGTCACAGGATGCTTCGATGGACTTGGCAACCGTCGCGTTCGGTACCGCGCGCGACCAGTTGACCGAAGCCTTTGGCGCATTCGCCGGGCTGCCTGAAGAAGCGCGCCTTCGACGCCTCGCCTACCTTTCGGAAGCCGCCAGCCATCTCGAAGCGTTGGGCCGCCTTCCCCCCGATGTGCAACCGCGGTGGATTTCCGGACCCGAGTCTCGCGAACACCATGACCGAGAAATGACTTTCATTCAGGTGCTCAAAGCCAACCAAGTGGCCGGCGCGCTGCCTGAGCTGGCCAAGTCGGAATTGGGCATCGGCCCAGGTGAAACGCCCGAGGACAGCGACAATGATTTGTTCGTCCATGTTCGATGCGCTGTCTGCAACATCGACAAGCTCATCGTGCAGAGCGCCTGAACGCGTCCTGTTGTCCGGCGTGGCGAGGGAGCCTCTGGCTGATCTGCTCAACGACGGGCAGGGCTGCCCCCTCCCGCTCCGCCCAGACTTCGCAGCCAACGCCAAAACGGCGTCCCCAGCTCGGCGCACAACACGCCAACAATCAGAAGTGCGCCCCCGAACAGTTCGAGTGGGCCAAAAGTTTCGCGCCGCAGAATGACTGCCGATGCCAGGAGTGCAAACAGCGGCTCGAGCGTGAAAATGACTGCCGCGCGAACCGCTGTGGTGCGCACTTGCGCCCAGCTTTGAAGGGTAATCGCCACCGCACTGGCCACGACACCCGTGAAAACGACTGCAGCCACAAAGCCTTGTGTGAATGCGACATGCGGATGAGCGAAGGGCAGCAGCGCCAACGCGCCGACCGCGACCACGCCAAGTTGCACGGCCACCAATGTGGACACACGGGCTCCGGGTGCGAACCGCGCCGTCAGTGAAATGTGAAATGCGTAGGCGATGGCACACCCCAGGGTGAGCAGGTCACCCACCCACGTTGCCCGCTGCCCCGCACCACCGTTGAGCAAATAAAGCCCACACACCGCGATGGCGACCGCCACCCAGCCAGCCCACGGAACGACTTTGCGAAAAAGTAGCCATTCGACCAAAGGCACGATGACAACGCAGAGCCCCGTGATGAACGCCGACCGCGCCGGCGTCGTGACCACGAGCCCCCACGTTTGAAACGCAAAGCCGAAAAACAGCAAAACGCCGAGCATGAGGCCGTGGCGAAGCGTCTTGGCGTTCCGAAAACCAGGCCACGCCCAGGGCAGCAGCACCACCGCGCCCAAAGCGAAACGCAACGCCAAGAAGGTAAACGGGTCCGCGTGAACCAGAGCGTCTTTGACGGTGACGAACGTGAAACCCCAGTTCGCCGTCAGAAGCACCAGCGTCAATTCCGCCCCTCGGGAGGAACGGCTCATGGCACGAAGAAGAATGCCACGGCGAGCACTGAATAGAGGCCCAGCAACATCACGCCCTCAAGCCAGTTGGACTCTCCATCCAGCGCAATCAGCGTGGCACCAAAGACGCTGGCCCCCATCGCCGCGACTTCCATGTGCGTGAACTCCAGGGTCAGCGGATGACCGATGGCGATGGAAGCCAGCACCAACACCGGGGCGACAAACATCGCAATCTGCTTCGACGACTCAAAAGCAATGTTGAACGCCAAGTCCATCTTGTTCTTGGTCGCAACCAAAATCGCCGTGCTGTGCTCGGCCGCATTGCCCACGATGGCCACGATGACGACACCGACAAAAGTATGCGTCAGACCGAAAGTTTGGATGGCCGGTTCGATGGCGTGCACCAAAAACTCCGCGACGATGACGACGCCCACGGTGGCGCCCACCAAGGTAAGCAAGGCGCGCTTCACCCCCCAAGCAGGCAGGTCATTGAAGTCGGTCTCACTCTCTCCAGCGTAAATATGCGCATGCGTGCGGAGCTGAAAAACAAGCGACAGCGCGTAGATGACCAAGAGAACCACGGAGATGCCAATCGAGAGCGGGAACAGGTACGGCACGCCAGCCTGCCCTCGGGAAATATGAAACAAGTCGGGAATTCCAAGCGCCACCAGCGACAGAAACATCATCGATGAGCCCGAAAGCACCGCCGTGGCATTGAACGTCTGCCGCTCGCGCCGTAGGCCGCCCACGAGAATGGCAGCGCCAAGCACCAAGAGCAGGTTTCCTAAAACGGCGCCGGTGAGTGAGGCTTTGACGACATCGACTTGCCCTGCACGCAAGGCAGCCAGCGCGATAATCAATTCAGCGGCATTTCCAAAGGACGCGTTCATCAGACCGCCGAGCCCTGAGCCCAGGCGATGCGCAACCACTTCCGTCGCCTCGCCCATCGCGCGCGCCAGAGGAATCAGCGCGACGCAGCACAAGATGAATGCTGCTGTTCCTCCGAGGAAGAAATGCGCCAGCACTGCCGCTGGGAACGACACTGCCAGCAGTCCGACAAACACCTTGCTGACGTTGCTTTGACCGGCGGCTGGCGAAGTCACGGTGCCTCCTCTTGGCCCGGAAGGAAGCCGCGGTTTAACTCAAGCCGCCTCGAACACCCAACGTCCCTCTTTTTCTCGCCGACCCAGCCTGCCCTCGGCCTCGAGGACTTCGAGGTTCCCAACGACTTCCGACAACATGAGAAACAGGCGAAGCGGGTCGACGCGTCCAAACACGACTGAAATCAATTCATACGCGGTCGTGGGGGACGCCTTGAGGTGTTCAACGATTTTCTTCTGACGCTTCGCGTAGAATGCGAACAAGCTTTCCAGAACTCGCCGGTGCCCCTGAAACGGGGCCCCGTGGCCGGGCAACACCCAGTCGATGTCCATCGCGTGCACATGCTTTGCGCTGTGCAAGTAGGCCGCCAGGGCTTGAAACTTGTCTTGGTAGCCGCGCTCATCCAAGTCGAGCAGCGGGTTGGGTGAGATGCGCGCCAGCACGTGGTCATCCGCGAAAAACATGCGGTGGGCCTCGTCCCACAAGCAAACAAGGCCGGGCGTATGCCCAGGGAGATGCACCACTTCTGCCTCGAAATGTCGGAACCGCAAGCGCGCGCCCGATTGCAGCGTTTCAGCGTGCGAAGCATCCACCCGGCGGGAGAACGCCTGGTTGACCTGGCGCAGCATCTCGAGATGCAGAATGCCCTCCTTCGGAACACCGAGGCGTTCAAAAAACTCGAGATAGACGGGCCGCTGGACGGCCCAGCGGTCATCCCCGACGACTTTGTCCCAATCCTTGGGGTGAACCCGCACACGTGCACCACTGAGTTCAGCGATGTGCTGGGCATTGCCGTAGTGGTCAACGTGCCCATGGCTCACGATGACGCGTCGGACGTGCCGAAGCGTCAGTCCGGCCGTCGCCGCGGCGTGTTCCAGAGCGCGTTCGCCCTCGGGTCCGCCGATTCCGGTGTCGAAGAGGCAATAGCCGCCGCCCTCTTCTTCGATGGCGTAAACGTTGACCGGCCCCCCTGCATCCGGAAACGGAACGGGCAACGCCAAGGGCGTGATGCCGAGGCGAGCCAAGAGCTCCGTGTGCGCGTCGGTCAACCCTACCCCTTGGCCGTCTTGATGGCCTGGCGCAATGCGGGGAGTACCTGAAAGAGGTCGCCCACGATGCCGTAGTCCGCGACCTGAAAAATAGGCGCCTCAGGGTCTTTGTTGATGGCGACAATCGTCTTGCTGCCCTTCATGCCCGCGAGGTGTTGAATCGCGCCGCTGATGCCGGCTGCGATGTAGAGCTGAGGCGCAACCACTTTGCCCGTCTGGCCGACTTGCAAGTCATTGGGTACCCAGCCCGCGTCGCAGACCGCTCGCGAAGCCCCGACTGCCGCGCCGAGTTCATCGGCCAGTGCTTCGATTTCTTTGAAGTCGCCTTTCGTACCGCGTCCCCCCGAAATCACGACTCGGGCTTCGGTGAGTTCGGGCCGCGCGCTTTTCACCTCTTTGAACTCCACGAGGCGGGTCTTGCCCGCTGCCCCGTCGAGCACGGGCTCAAACTTTTTCACTTCTGCCGAAGCACTGACCGAAACAGGAGCCGGGAAGTCCGTCGCGCGTACGGTAAAGGCGCGAATGGGTGTCTTCAGCCGTACTTCGGCCATGACGTTGCCTGCCCACATGGGCCGAGCAAACCGGATGTCTGCACCACTGCCCTCAATCGCCATCACGTCCGAAGCCATCGCCGCAGACAGTCGCGCCGCCACGCGCGGCATCATGTCTTTGCCGACGGCGGTCGAAGCCGCGCCAACGTATTCCGCTGAAATCGATTTGGCCAAACCCGCGAGCGCTGGCGCAAACGACTCGGCGGTGAAGGGCTCGAGCGCAGCGTGGGAGACGGTATGCACCGCAACAGCACCGAAGCCTTTGACTTCGTTCACGAGTGAATCGACGTTCTTGCCCAAAAGCGCCAAGTGCATTTGGCCGCTGATTATGTCTGCGAGCATCTTGCCCGCGGAAATCGCGTTCAGTGAGGCTTTGCGCAAACGGCCATCAGGTTGTTGCTCCACGAAAATGAGCACATTGGGCATGGTCAAATCACCTTGGCTTCGTTCTTGAGTTTGTCGACCAGCGTTGCGACGTCTGGCACCTTGATGCCAGCCTTGCGGGGCGGCGGTGCAGACATCTTCACAATTTCCTGTCGAAGTGCCGCGTCCACCCCCAAGGCCTGTGGCGTCAGTTCTTCAATCGGCTTGCTCTTCGCTTTCATGATGCCAGGGAGCGACGCGTAGCGAGGCATGTTGAGTCTCAGGTCGGTCGTCACGACCGCCGGGAGTTGGCACTCGAGCGTGGCGAGTCCCCCATCCACTTCACGAACGACGCGCACGCTCTTCCCGTCAGCGGCGACTTGAAGTGCTGGCATCTTGTTCTTTTCCGCGTCGGAATCGAGAGACTCCACTTTGGAAGCGAACGTTGCCTGTGACCAACCGAGCCATTCGGCAAGGTACTGGCCGGTTTGGTTTTGGTCATCGTCGATGGATTGCTTGCCCAAAATAACGAGGTCGGGCTTTTCGCGCTCGACGACTTTCTGAAGAAGTGCTGCCGCCCCCATCGGGTCAAGCGGCCCCTCGTGGCGAACCCAAATCGCTTTTGCGGCGCCCATGGCCAGCGCGTGGCGCAGCTGCTCTTGAACCACTTGAGGGCCAATCGAGACCACAGCGACTTCGCCACCATGCTTCGCTGCCAAGCGAAGACCTTCTTCAACGGCGATCTCATCGAACGGATTGATTTTGTATTTGAGCCCGTCGGTGACGATGCCTGACCCATCGGGCTTCACCTTGATTTTGGACTCTGAGTCTTCAACCCGCTTTGCCGTGACTAGAATTTTCACACCAGTCGCCCCTTCAAATGAACTGACCCGTTATCGAATCACCCGCAAGTAGTTTTCACCAATCTCTATCATGAGCCGCTTGTCCTTCTTCAGCTGGACCTGCGTGTACTCGAATTCAACCCATTCGATCATGACTTCTATCCTTTGTCGCCCTCTGGCTTCGTTGCATCGAAAGAACCCGCCGGCAAAAGTTCTCGAACGAGATGAACCGTATGACCCCGTTCGCGGAGAAACCGTGTCACTGACTCTGGAACATTCTCGTCGATGAGGAAGACGATGACAGGCACGCGTGGCAACTATCCGGCGTGGACTTAGAGGGAGCACCTTGAAAAATCAGCCATTGCCGCCGAGATTTCACGGTCACGGCTTACTTGCCTTTGGGCACTTTTTCCCAGTCCGCCAAGAACTTCTTGATGCCGGCGTCGGTCAACGGGTGTTCCGCAAGTTGTTTGATAACTGAAAGTGGTACTGTCGCGACGTCCGCCCCCATGCGTGCAGCACTCAGGACGTGCACTGGATTTCTGACGCTGGCGACCAGCACCTGGGTCGAGAAATCGTAGTTTCGGTAGATCTCCAAAATATGCCCAATGACCTCCATACCGTCTTGAGAGATGTCATCGAGACGCCCGACAAACGGTGACACGTACGTCGCGCCGGCTTTGGCACACAGCAAGGCTTGGTTCGCCGAAAACACGACGGTGACGTTTGTGCGAATGCCCTCGGCGGTCAGGGCGCGGACGGCCTTCATGCCCTCGACGCCCATCGGAATTTTCACGACGACGTTCTTGTGGATTTTCGAGAGCTCGCGGCCCTCTTTGACCATGCCCGGAGCGGACAACTCCACGCACTCGGCGCTCACGGGCCCATCCACGATGCTGCAGATTTCGCGAATGGCCTCTTCACGGCCTCGACCCACTTTGGCCAAAAGTGAGGGGTTAGTCGTGACACCATCCACGCAGCCCATTTCGTGGGCTTCGCGGATTTCTTTCACATCAGCGCTGTCGATGAAGAATCGCATGCCACCGAGTTAGCGGTGGCCCGCGCGGGGGTCAAGCCGTCGTTTGCACCCGCCGTTTCCAGCCGTCGTTTCTATGCCTGGTTTGCACCCGCCTGGCCCGCTGAGTATGACCCGCCCCGGATGTCTGAATCCGTCTCGCCTTTAGACTACGCGCGCACAGTACTGGAGGCCGAAGCGCGCGCCCTCCTGCAAGTGCGAGACCGGCTCGCAGCACCCTTTGAGCGCGCGGTTCAGCTGCTCATGGACTGCAAGGGGACCGTCGTCACAACCGGCCTCGGTAAGCCAGGCTTCGCCGCACAGAAACTTTCGGCGACGCTGGCATCCACCGGCGTTCCGTCCTTCTACCTGCACCCGACCGAAGCGTTGCACGGCGACTTGGGGCGCTTGCGAAAAGGCGACGTGGTGGTGTGCCTGTCGAACAGCGGCGCCACGGAAGAAATCCTTCGGCTTTTGCCCCTGTTGCAACGTCTTGAAGCACGGGTGATTGCGCTCACCGGCGATGCCACCTCGCCCCTTGCGCGCGGCGCCGACATTGTCTTGGACATCGGGCCAGTGGCGGAAGCCTGTCCTTTGGGCCTTGCGCCCACCGCCTCGACTGCTGCGCTCTTGGCACTGGGCGATGCCCTGGCCATGACCCTGCTGAAACTGCGAAATTTTTCGAGCGAGGCCTACGCCGCGTTGCATCCGGCGGGCGTGTTGGGCAAAGCCGCGATGCGCGTGGCCGACGTGATGCGTTCAGGCGCCGCCAACCCGGTGCTTTCTGAGAGCGCCACCATTTCCAAGGCCGTCGCCTGCATGACCCAAACGCCCGGCCGTCCTGGTGCGGCCAACGTGGTGAATGACGATGGCAAGTTGGTTGGTATTTTCACCGACGGCGACTTGCGACGCTTGGTGGAAACCGGGGTCATCGACCTTCAGAAATCTGTGGGCACCGTCATGACCAAGAACCCGCGCGTCGTGAGCGCCACGCAGCTTGTGCAAGAAGCGGCGGCGTTCATGCGCGAAGCTCGCGTGGACCAGCTTCCTGTCGTCGATGACGCTGGACGCCCGGTCGGTCTGCTCGACGTGCAAGACCTTCTCGCCACGCGGCTCGTGTGATGCGTTTTCTGGTCGCCTGCGCATTGTTTGCCGCGGGTCTGGCCGCAACCCCCGCGCGTGCTTGCGCGACCTGCGCTTGCGGAGACCCGACCCTCACGTCGATGGGCGTTGAGCAACCCTATCGCGGCCGCCTGCGTTTCTCCGCGCAGCTTCGGGCGTACACCCTGGGCCTGGGCGCCGTCGGACAAGGCGCTTCGCAGGTCCGCGAAGTGCGACTTGACCTCAATGCAGCTTATGCGCCCGTGGAGTGGTTGTTCCTGAACCTTCAGGTACCGCTGCAGGCGCGTGAAGTCCGAAATGAAAACCTGTCCCGCGAAGCAGCACTCGGACTCGGTGAAATCGAAATCACAGGTCGCGTGTTCGGGTGGAAAGACCGCAGCTTCGCGCCACGCCATTTGGTGAGCATGCTGGGTGGTCTCAAGTTGCCGACGTCGTTTGTTCAGGTCGACCGCGCGGGCGCGCCACTCTCCATCGACGGGCAGCTTGGGACAGGTTCGCTCGACCCCATCGCAGGCCTGGCCTATGCAGGTTTCTACAGCACAACCTGGTCGTTCTTTGCGAGCGCAACGGGCTACTTCCCCACCCATGGTCGCTTCGGGTTTCGTGGCGGCAACGCACTGCGCACCGCTGTTGGCACGCAGTTTCAGCCGATTCGACAACTCGCGTTTCGTCTCGCCATCGACGGACGCCTTGAAGCACCCAATCGACTTTTCGGCGTCGACGACGGCATCAGCGGCGGCTTCTTGGGCTTCTTGTCGCCTGACATTCTTTGGAGCCCGCGCATGGATTTGCTCGTCATCGCGGGTGTTCGCTGGCCCGTGATGAATTTCATTCAAGGCAACTATCGCCAATCGCCCATCATCACGCTTGCGGTGGCGTGGGACCGCTAGACCGGTCTAGCGCCCGTCTTGCTTGAGCCGCGCACGCAGGGCCGCCGCATCCTTCGCGTTACCGCCTTTTTCCATCGCAGACGCCAAGCGCGAGAGCGAACCCGGGTCTGAGCCCACGGCGACGTCCCACACGCGCGACGCCATCGGTTCCTTCTTGAGGCACACCAACGCCCACGCCATGCCCGCACGCACGCGGCCGTCTTCCGGCAGGTACGGCATGACTTGTTTGTACTGGTCGAGCGCGCTCTGACACTCACCGCGCGTGAGGGCCGCCTCGCCCTGCGCGATAGCGGCCGCCCATTGCGCCTGAAGCTCCGGCGTGCGCTCGACGTTCTGAAAAGCCGCCATCGTCTCTGCGGACAGTGCCGGTGGCGCGGACTTCGGTGGTTGCGCAGGGTTGTCGAGATGCGCCAACAACCGCCGCGCGGACTCTGCGCGCGCTGCGTCGGGTTGCTTTTTGAGAAGTCGTTGCAAGTCGATTCGTGCACGCGCGATTTCGCCTGGGGTGCCGCCTTCAATGCCAATCGCGGCGCGCGCGTAAAGGCTCTCGGCATCGTCGGGATTCCGCAACAGGCGCTTGTCGTGCACCCGAGTGGCTTCCGCCGTTCGCCCACTCAAGAAGAGCGCATGCGCGAGCAGCAATTGCGTTTTTGGAACGTCTTCCGGAGGGGCATCGCGCTTGTCGAGCGCTTCTTGAAACAACTTGGCGGCGTCGGGCCAGCGTCCGGCGCTCAGGTACATCTGCCCTATTGATACGGCAATGGCGAAAGGCTTCTTCGCATCACGCAACTTGGGGTCGGCATCGAGCGCAGCGATGACCTCTGCCGCACTTCGCGGCGCCTTCCCCTGCCCGATGGCCGGGTGCCCCGAAGGCAATGTGGCGTCGGGCGAAGCCGCCAGGAGACAGAACACCAAGAGCACACTCATGCCGCCTCCCAGGGGGCGCCGTCTTGCGCCACAACTTGCGCCAACATCTCGCTCGCCGTGAGCGCAAGCAACGGGTGTCGCGCGTGAGGCGCAATTTCGGCAAGTGGTTCTAAGACAAATCGCCGCCTGTGCATTTCAACGTGAGGAATTTGCAGCGCAGGCTCCGCGACGACGCGCTCGCCCCACAAAAGGATGTCCATGTCCAACACCCGTGGACCCCATTTCGGGCCCGGGGTCCGGCCGACTTCGACTTCGATACGCTTCAAGATAGAGAACAGCTGCATGGGCGACAGCGCGCACGACATTTCGACGACAGCATTGAGGTAGCGCGGCTGCTCGGGGCCCACCGGCGCCGTGTCATAGAAAGCGCTCACCTGTTCCACAGTGACTGCGTCGATACGCCCCAAGGCATCGATGGCCGCGCGCAGATTTCTGTGGCGGTCGCCCAGGTTGCTGCCCAGTCCGACGTAGACGACTTCACTCATCGGAGCCCCAAGACGTCGGCCATGTCGTAGAGACCCGGCGGCTTGGCCAGCGCGAACTTCGCAGCGCGGTACGCGCCTTGGGCAAATCCGTCGCGACCCGTCGCCCGGTGGGTGAGCTCCAGACGCTCGCCATCGCCATAGAAGAACAGCGTGTGTTCGCCAGCCACGTCGCCTCCCCGAAGCGATTGAATCCCAATTTCACCCGTTCGGCGTTCGCCGACTTGGCCTTCGCGTGCCAGGCGAAAAACGTCGTGCCCCTGCCCTCGCGCCCCGGCAACTTCATGCGCAATGCGCAAGGCCGTCCCTGACGGTGCATCGCGCTTGTGCCGATGGTGCGTCTCCACGATTTCGGCGTCGTACGACGGCCCAAGTGCCTGCGCGAGCTGCGCGGCCATCCGAAACATGACATTCACCCCGACCGAGAAATTGGGTGCCATGACCACGGCACAGGCCTGAGCCACCTGTTTCACTCGCTCGAGCTGCGACCCCGAAAGACCGGTCGTGCCCAGCACCCAGGCGACTTTCGCGTCCAAGCAAGCCTGCGCATTCGCCTGCACGACATCCGCGTGCGTGAAATCAATGACAACGTCTGCGCCACCGGAAAGCGCCTGTGCGAGCGTCGGCACCAGCGCCACGCCAGCAACGCCCCCCTGTGCCGGCTGTGCCACTGCGCCCACCAGTTGAAAGTCCTTTTCATGAGGCAAAAGCCGCAGGAGCGTCTCGCCCATCCGACCGGTGGCGCCGGCGATGACAAGCCTCTTGGGTGTCATGAAAGAAGTCCCATTTTCACAAGTTCAGTTTCCATCGCCTTGGCGTTTGAGGCAGAGAGTTCGGTGAGCGGCAAGCGAAGGTCGCCTTGCATCTTGCCCATTTTCGCCAGCGCCCACTTCACGGGAATCGGGTTGCTTTCCACGAAAAGCAGCTGGTGCAGGCGATTGAGCTTCACTTGAAGCTCACGCGCTTTGGCGACGTCGTTGGCGCGCATCGCTTTCACCACGTCCGCCATCCACTTGGGCACGACGTTCGCCGACACTGAAATCACGCCCCGTCCACCGCACCCGATGAACGGTGCCACGGTGAAATCATCACCTGACAAGAGCGTGAAGCGCTCACCGCAGCGCTCGACCAAGTCGATGGCTCGAATCATGCTCGCCGTCGCTTCTTTGATGGCGACGACTTCGGGCACATCGGAAAGCTGGGCCATCGTCTCGGGCAAGAGGTCAACGCCGGTGCGCGACGGCACGTTGTAGACCACCAGGGGAAACTTGGGGTGCGCGCTGGCGACGGCCCGGTAGTGCGCCACTAGGCCCGCCTGCATCGGCTTGTTGTAGTAGGGCGTCACCAAAAGCGCGCCGTCCGCGCCAGCGTCTCGCACACGTCCCACGCCTTCGATGGTTTCCGCCGTGGAATTGCTGCCCGCACCCGCGACCACGGGGACACGCCCCTTCGCTGTAGCGACCGCAATCGCTACCGCCTGCGCACGTTCGGCGTGCGACAGGGTGGACGCTTCGCCGGTGGTGCCAATCGGAACGAGTCCCTGAGTGCCTTCAGCGATCTGCCATTCGATGAAACGCGCGTAGGCCTCTTCGTCGAGCGTGCCGCGGCGAAAAGGAGTCGCAAGCGCCACCAGCGAGCCCTCGAACGTTCTCATAGCGCCCCTCTAGCCCGAATGGGCCGTCGCCGTCTTGTGGCGCAACGCCCGGTAGCGTCTCCAGACGAAAATCGCGACTGCGACGAAGGCGACGACAAACAACGCAATCAGAATCGGGATGAAAATCGCCACCGCCGAAACGACGGCCGACGTGACGTCTTCAGCGAGGCTGACCACCGGCGCACCGATGCCGGCTGTGCTCGCGTTCACCACCGGCCGTGCAGCCGCTTTGGTTGCATGCACACCAAACGCCAGCAGAAGCCCGCACACCAACGAAACGCCCGGGTGCGTCTGGCCAAGGACTCCCGACCCACTCGCAAACAGCACCGCGCCCGCTGCCGGCCGAACGAAGCTTTGAACGATGTCGTTCACATGGTCAGCGCCCGGCACTTTGTCGACGATGAGCTCGACCAAAAGCAGCAGCGCAATCACCCCGATGGCCCAGCCCGATGTCAGCAACTCAAAAGGCCCGCTCAATTTCACAATTCCAAAGCGCCCCAGCACCGACACCGCCAACAGCGGAATGTAGGCGTTGAGGCCCGCTGCGCCCGACAACCCGAAACCAGACAACAGTCCTGTGAGATCCATCGCTGCTCCGCATCTTGGCGAAGCCGTTTAACACACGCGTCGCACGAGGTTAACGCTCACAACGTTAAGCCGTCGAACGTTCTAAACGTTAACCAGGCGCTTCTCCCCCCGCCAAAGGTCTTCGATGCGTTCGCGCTCGCGAATGACCGTCATGCGCGCACCATCGACCCAGACTTCGGCTGGGCGGGGCCTGGAGTTGTACGTCGACGCCATGCTCATGCCGTAAGCCCCGACGTTTTCAATCGCCCAGAGCGCACCGACTTTCGGAATGACGACTCTTCGTCCGCTGGCGAGTACGTCGGACGATTCGCACACCGGGCCCACCACGTCGACGGTTTGGCTTGTCCCGCGCGTCCGCCGTACAGGGAGAATCCCGTGGTGCGCTTCGTACAGGGCAGGACGAATCAAGTCGTTCATGCCCGCATCGACAACGACGAAGCGCTTGTGAGGGCTCTGCTTCCGGTAAAGCACCTGGGTGAGCAGCACACCCGCCGCCCCCACCAGCGACCGACCGGGCTCCAAAAGAAGCATGGCGCCTGTCTGGGCGGCAGCGCGGCGAACCACCCGTGCATACGCCTGTACGGTTGGCGGCTTCTCCTTTCCATAGGAAATGCCGAGACCGCCTCCCACATCGAGATAGCGAAGTGGCAACCCTTGCGAGACAAGGGTTCGGTAAAACTCGGCGACGCGCGAAGTCGCCTCCGCAATCGGCGCCAAGTCCGTCAGCTGACTGCCAATGTGAAAATCGATTCCCAACGGCTCAACGCCGCGCATTCGCTTGGCCTTGGCATAAAGCTGGGCCGCTTCTTTGAAGGGGATGCCGAATTTGGACGTTTGCAAACCCGTCGCAATGTAGCGGTGCGTCCGTGCATCGACGTGTGGATTCACGCGCAAGGCGATGGGCGCGCGCTTACCCTGTTCTCGCGCCGCGCTGTCGAGCGCGTCGAGTTCCTCGGCGCTTTCGACGTTAAAGAGAAGGATTCCTGCCGACAGCGCACGAGCCATTTCGTCGCGCGTTTTGCCCACGCCGGCGAAAACGGTCTTCTTCGCAGAGCCACCGACTTTCAACACCCGCGCAAGTTCACCGCCCGACACGACATCGAAACCAGAACCCAGTTCTGAAAACCGCTCCAAAATCGCAAGGTGGGAGTTGGCTTTCACCGAGTAGCAAATCAAATGTTCGACACCCGAAAACGCCTCATCCAACTGGCGAAACGCACTCGCCAGGGCGGTGCCCGAATAGGCATAGGTCGGTGTCCCAAAGCGCTTGGCCACTGCCTGCAGCGACACACCTTCGGCGTGAAGAACGCCTTTTCGATAGTGAAACGCGTTCACCGGGCGCGCGGGTTAAGCGGGTCGGGGTCGATTCCCGCATCCGGCGGCGGCACAGGCGCAAACGGGCTTCGAGACATCGAATCTCGACCCGATGTGCCGTACGCGCTTTCGATAGAAGCGGGCTGGACCGGCCCGGCGGGCGCCGGGCGTGGTGAACCGCGAATGCCGCACGCCATCACCCACGCGGCCACCCCAGCGAGCATCCATCGGCCCAAGATTCGCACGATTAGAATTTCACCCCGAAGTACCCACGAACCGCTTGCGCGTTTTCCAAAGCGTTGGCGCTGATAATGGCGGTGTTCCGCAGGCCCGGCAACGGAAACAAAATGCCGTATTGCACCCCGGCGAAGAAACCGTCGTCGGTCATGTATTGCGCACCGGCGTTGATTTCGACACCCAGGTTCGCGTCGGCCTCCACCAAGTTGCCGGAGCTCGGCGTGGATTCTGAGTAAATCGCCCGCGAGTAGATGACCGCGGCGAAGACGTCGAATCCTTCGGCAATCGTGTAGGTCGCCGACGGGCGGATATACACGGCGTCGGTAATGCCGTTGAAAATTTCACGCCACAGAATCAAGTCGATGCGGTAGTCGCGGGCGAAGCGGAAGTTTCGAATGCTGTTGTCGCTGCAGCCGCCCGTGCTTTGGCAAGCATACTGTGGGCCTTCAAAGTCGCCCGGCGCAGTATTGCCGTTGTCTCCGCTACCGCGACGCTTGGCATAGCCACCCATGCCGTAGGCGCGGTCGCCAGAGGCAAAGCCCGCTTCAAGGTTGAGCTTCAAAGCACCTTCCAACAGACGAAATTCGCCTTGAAGCACGGCGCCAAATTGAACGACTGAAAGGGACTGGTTTTGTGTGGCGTCGTCCTGGCTGCCCGGCGTGAGAACCCGGTTTTGAATGCTGCCAAACGTGCCCGCCGCCTCGAACTCGAGACGAAATTGCTTGCGCTCAAACTTCACCCAAATTTGCGGGATGTAGAGCTGGCCACCGCGCGGAACGTAGCCGCCCCGAAGCGTGGCGGGGTCGATGTCTCCTCCCTCCGCCGTGAACGGGCCCTGGTAGTAGCCCAACGCATCGTTTCGCTGAGCGCGGTACTGAAAGAAGAAGCCGTAATTGAACACCGACAGGCCTTGGTCCAGGCGCGCGCGCGCTTGGGCCTCGCTGTCGCGCCTGGCGGCGGTGATACCCAGCGTGTGAGCATCGTCGCTGTTGGACAAGTCAAACGGCTGACCCAGTTCGCCGGCCCTCAGACTGGTCGGGCCCTCGACGTTGAAATCGATGAGCGGCGAAACGAAGAAGCCAGCGATGGGCTCAACCACAAACTGAATACGGTCGACCGTGGTTCCGAAGTCGCAGTTGAGGCAATTGCCGTCGTTTTGAAGCATGCCCAAGCCAAAGTGGCTTCCCATGCGACCGAAACGAAAGATGCCAATCGGCGTGCTGACTTCACCCCAAGCGCGCTTGACGGCAATCGCATCGGAAACAGAATTGATACCCGAGCGCGGCGGAATGACCGTTTCGGAAAGAAGCGAAAATTCGTTGCGCGACGAACCTGCGAATCCGTAGTCGGGGGTTGAACCGAGCACCAAGTTGTCGAAGACGTCAATCTGGGTGTGAATCCGCACTTCTTCAGACACATTCAGCGTGGGCTCGAAACGAAACCGCATGTTCGCGCCTGCATTCGTGCGCTCGCGGTCCGACGCCGGCGATCGCGGAAAAATCGTGTAGCCGCCCGGGTCTGCCTCGCGGTTCAAATCAAACCGGTGGAACAAATCCGGACGAACGCGCAAATACCCGTTGGGTTCAAACAGCTCCAGGCGCGTGCGTTCTTGAGTGAAGCCGCTGTCAAAATCCTGCGTCGCTGCCTGAGCAGCGATTTGCGCGCGCATCTCATTGCGTATGGTGCGCTTGGCCTCTTCGAGCTTCTCCTCGAACTTCGCTTCCAACTCACGGCGTATGTCCTCAAGCCGTGACTCGCTTGAGGGCGCAGAAGTCTGCGCAAAACCGGGCAATGCGCACAGTACGGAGACCACCAAGAAAAGTTTGGACATGAGCGCGCGGAGTTAAGCGGTGTCGAGCGGGGGTGTCAACGCGAACGGTGAGACGCAAGACGCGATGCCTCCACCGCCCGCCTCAGGGCCACAAGGAAATACAGCTGCCACACCCACGGAGAATCCGCTTCGGCGAGCAGCTCGGCGGCCTTTACGGGTCGGCGTTTGAGCTGGTCTGAAAGCGAAAGCATGCGTTCGGCGCCTCGGCGGGCGGCGGGCGATGTCTTGGCGATTCGCTGGAGCGCATTGGCGAACCCAGCCAGCACGACAGGAAGCGGCTTCGAGAAGTCAGGCACCTTCCCTTCATTGGCACCGGGCGGGCAAAACTGAGCAATCTCTTGCGCCAACGTAGGAAAAAGCCGGTTCACCGGAGTTTTTCCCAACAAGAGCGACTGAATTTCCTTTTTGACACTCCCCCGCGCCGGCGTTGTCCACCGAAACAGGGCATCCAGAACGCGCGCATCCTCGGGCGGCCAGTCTTTGTGCGCGAGCAAAACACCCAGCTGCGTCAAAAACACCAACGCCTGAGCAACCGTCGCCTTCTTGCGGAGGGCATGAAACCCCACCCCATGCCGCAGGGCCTCCGCGGCATCAGCAAGGTCGGACAGATGTTCGGCCTCTCGCCGAGTTGGAAAACGCGCCACCAACCCCTGTGCCACCGAAGCGGCAGCCAGGAGCGCTATCGCTTCTCCCCTGGGTGGCAATGCCACAAAGCGGTCGCGAACGTCCCAGGCCAAGTCTGGGCACGTGGCCAGTATCCACAGACCGACATGAGACAACTCAACACCCGCGAAGAGTTCTCTTGGGAAAAGGGCCTCGTTGGATACCCAATCGCCCGACTCCAGCACCCGAAGCAAGGCATCCTCGAGCGCGAGCGAAGCGCGCTGCTTCAGCCGCGTCTCGAGCACCTGGAGCTGAACGAGAACTCCCGCGTCCAGCGGTTTGAGCGACAACGTCCGGGCAGGCAGATGGACACCCCGCGTTCTCGCGTGATTCTAGTCCTCTTTCGGCCCCTGCCGAAGTTCGGTCAAAACCCCTCGCGCTCCCTTGGGATGCACGAACGCGATTTGCGCCCCACCGGCGCCCATTCGGGGTGTTCCGTCAATCAGCGGTGCACCGCGACGGCGAAGCTCGGCCAGCGCGGCCGTGAGGTCCTCTACCTCGACGCAAATGTGATGAAGCCCCTCGCCACGCTTCTGCAGAAATTTGCCGACACCGCTGTCTTTGCGGGTGGGGCAAATCAACTCGATGCGACCCATGCCTTTTCCGAAAATCGCGACGCGGACTTCCTGGTCGGGCACTTCCTCCACGTGTTCGAGTTGTAGCCCCAGCACGTCTCGGTAGTGGGCAATCGCCCCCTCGAGGTCGTTCACGGCAATCGCAATATGGTCCAGGCCTTTGGCTTTCACGACGCCACTCTATGTTATGCAGGCGCCACGCAAACACCGCATTCCTCTGGAGACCCCATGGCTGACCTGCAAAAAAAGTACACGGCGCGAACGTACGCGCACCTCAAGGGCTTGAAGGGCATCAGCGACGGACAGCTCGAAAATCACTTCAAGCTGTACGAAGGCTACGTCAACCGCACGAACAAGTTGACCGAAACATTGTCCGAACTCACCAAGCAAAATCAGGCTTCGGGTCAAAATCCGGCCTACGCCGAAATGACCCGCCGCATGGGCTTTGAGTACAACGGCATGGTTTTGCACGAGTACTACTTCGGCAACCTCACCCCCAGCGGCAAAGACGGCCCTGGCGGCAAAGTGAAAGCGGCGATGGAAAAAAGCTTTGGCAGCTATGAGACCTGGCTCGCAGATTTTCGCGCCATCGCTGTCATGCCCGGCATTGGTTGGGCCATCACTTTTCAAAACCCCGCCAACGGCTGGCTGTCGAACCACTGGGTGACGCTGCACGAAGAGGGCAACATCGCGGGCTTCATGCCTGTGCTGGTCATGGACGCGTGGGAACATGCGTTTGTGCCGGACTACAAGCCGACCGAACGCGCGAAATACGTCGATGCTTACTTTCAGAACATCGACTGGGGTGCTGTCGAATCGCGCATCAAGTAGCGCGGTCAGGCGGCACTTTTGCTTTCCAGCTGAGCCAGCGCCCACAGCGCGGCTTCACGCACCCCTGCGTGTTCGTCCGCGCTGAGCGCTTGTAAGATGTCGCGTGCCCCATCATCCCGCATCGCGCCAAGCGCGTAGGCGGCATTGCGGCGAATGCCGTCATACCCCGGCCGCATCAGGGGCGTCCCTTTGGCGACTTCCCGAAAGGCCTCGGGTGTCAGTGACGCGAATTCACGGGCGGTCAGCCCGGCGGCAGGTCGAGGCATAAAGCGGGCGTCATCGACCTGCGCGACATCCTCGTTGAGCGGACAAACAGTCTGACAGATGTCACAGCCCAACACCGTGCTCGAAAAAGCCATTCGGAGCGCGTCGGGCACGGCGCCGGAGTTCTCGATGCTTTGGTAGGAGATGCACGCACGGGCATCGACGCGGCGCTCAGGGAGAATCGCATCGGTGGGACAGGCTTCGATGCACAGCCGACATTTGCCGCAGCGGTCCGCCGCAACCGTTGACGCGTAAGCGTCAACGCTCGCGCCAAGGATCAACGTGCACAAGACAACGTATGTTCCAAACTCGGGCGTAATCAGGCAGCCACTTTTCCCGACAAACCCCAGGCCCGCGCGCACAGCCCAGACTTTTTCCATGACCGGCCCGTGGTCGACCGAATCAAAGAAACGAATTCCCGGCTGCATCTGACGAAGCCCGCGGCGCACCGCACGCAATCGGTCATGCAGCGTGTAGTGGTAGTCCCGCCCCTGGGCGTACGACGCAACGAGTGACGGCGCTGTCTGTGCGGTTTGATAGCCGCACGCCATCACCATCACGGTTTCGGCTTCGGGCAGAAGTCGCCGAACATCCAGACGTTCGGCGAGACGTTCTTTCATCCAGTCCATGTCTGCTGCGAAGCCTGCGTCCAGCCACGTGCCAAGCACCTCGCTGGGAATCGGCTCAGCCCGCGCAAAGCCACACAGCGAAAATCCTGTGGACTTCGCCAAAGCGGAAAGGGCCAGTGCCGACAGCACCGTCACTTGGGCTTTTTTGGAATCCACAGCACGTCTTGAACGCCTGCGGCCTGGTTGGCGGCGCGGGCCATCATGAACAAGAGGTCAGAAAGCCGATTCAAATAGACCAACACGTCGGCATCGACGGCGCTCTTTTGACTCAGCCGCACGACGCTTCGTTCGGCACGGCGGCAAACCGTTCGAGCGACATGAAGTGCGGCGGCCGCTCGACTTCCTCCGGGCAAAATGAAGTGCGTCATGGGCGGCAGCAGCTCGGCGTACGTGTCCATGAGCTTCTCCATCCGCCCGCCCCAGGACGGTTCCACTTTAGGAATGTGCGCCTCGGTGGCTGCGCCCTTTGGCGTTGCCAACACGGCGCCCAACGTGAACAACTCTTCTTGGATTCGAGACAGCTCAGCCCGCATGGCATCAGGCGCGTCGAAACTCAGCGCGAGGCCTAAGCAGGCGTTGAGCTCGTCGACCTCTCCATACGCTTCGACCCGGTCGTCGCCTTTGGAGACTCGACCACCGCCAAAGAGTCCCGTTTCGCCCTTGTCGCCCGTTCGCGTGTAGATGCGCGTCATTGTCTCGCCAAGGTAGCTCGAGAGAGACCACGTTGTGAAACTCAGGCGTTGCGGAGCCCGTTAACCTTCCGCTCTCGCGTGGCGATCCACAAGTCGAGGCCGGTCTGCAGATTCATCCAAAACTCAGGGGTTGTGTCGAACACTTCGGCGAGCGCCACGGCCGTATCTGCGGTCACAGAGCGCCTGCCATTGACGAGCAAATTAACCGTCTGCACGGTGACACCCATTTCCTCAGCCAGCTTGCCTTGTGTCATCCCCAAGGGCTTCAGGAACTCCTCGTCCAGAATCTCACCCGGATGGTTTGGCTGACGGTTCTTCGGAATCATGGCTGTCCCCCGAGGCGTGTCCCCGGCACATCCTTCAATGATAGTCGACGATCTGAACTTCGCTGGCGTTGCCTTCCAGAAAGACGAACACAATTCGGAACTGCTGGTTGATGCGGATAGAAAATCTTCCACGAAGATTTCCGGACAACTTCTCCAACTTGTTCCCCGGCGGGGACATGAGGTCCTTCACCGCTGTCGCCGCGTTCAACATGATCAGCTTGCGCTGCGCCACACTCCAGAGCGCCTTGCCGAGGAGCTTGAGCGCCGCCTTTTTGGGCATCCCATTGTAAATGCCCTCGGTCGCCTGATCCGCGAAGCTGATGATCACCGCTCACAAAGTAATCATATACATTAATACCTTCAATAGTTAAATTTTGGCGTCTGCGCCAATAATTTCAGGATGTTGTCAGTCGGAGCGTCCCATTCAGCACCCACGGCGCAACCCAGTCCGCGGTGGCACGTTTGCAGCGGCAGTCTTGGCCAGCCAAGTGGTACCCTCAGAGCACCTTGCGCGCACCCCTAGGACAGCTTCTTCTGCGTGAGGGACTGGTCACGCCCGAACAACTGCGGCGGGCACTGTCCGAGCAGGGACAGTGGCGCGCCCGCGTCGGCAGCACCCTTTTGCGCATGGGGTTGCTCGACAGCGACGCACTCGCGCGCGTGCTGTCGCTTCACTACGGCGTTCCGGCTGCGCTGCGCCGCGACTTCGAGCGTTTGTCCCCAGCGGCCTTCGCTCGCATCCCGCGAAAATTGGCTGAAAAGCATCTCGCCGTCCCGCTGACTTTCGCCGACGCGCAGGCGCGCCTTTTGTCGGTAGCGCTTGTCGACCCCACCCGTATGGCCGCCATCGATGAGCTCGCTTTTGCGGCAGGTGTTCGTCTTTCCGTGAGCGTCGCCCCAGAGACGCGCATTCTTGAAACCTTAGAGTCGCGCTATGGCGCGCTCGCAGACCTGGCGCCTTGGGAAGCAAGCGCGCAACCCAGCCAAGCGGGTGTGCTGCCTCCACCCCCGGCTTTTTCGCCCGCCGTCGTGCCTCTTCCCCCGCCACCCAGCGCGCTTTGGCTGAGAGGAGACGAAGAGGGCGACACCATCGGTCAAGCGCTGCAGAGCCTCGACCCCACTTTCGCGATGTCTGGGCCACCGTCGGTCCTGGATCCGATCGTCGAAGATGCGTGGAATCGATTGATGCGTGCGGCAGGACCCGGCGCCGGTGCTCTTCCCTCTTTGGCGCCCCCGCTTGGGCCTGAACCCATTTCACAGGAATTTCTTCTGGAAGACGTTGTGGACGCTGGCGTGCGTCCGCTGTCGGTCACCGAAGCCATCGGCCGGGCGACACACGCACCAAGCGCCGATGAAGTGGGCGTGGCCATCGTCGACTATCTGCGCAGCGCGTTTGCTGTTGGACTCGTGTTTTGGGTGCGTGAGGGCCATGCGCAGGGTGTTTTTGGGTTTGGCCCGCGGGTGACGCCGCTCACGCTCGCGCGATTGCGTATTCCTCTGAGTGCGGCATCGTGCCTACGGGCCGCCTACAGCCAGAGGCATGCCTTCGCTGGAACGCCACCTCGCGACGGCGTCGTCGTTCACACCACGCTGTGGAACGCTGTCGGGGCAGAAAGCGCGCCGCGAGAAGTTTTGGTGGTTCCGATTCTCGTTCAGTCTCACGTTGTCGGTCTTGTGTACGCCCACCCCGGGGGCGGCGCATCCGTCGCTCCAGGACGCGCCGAAGAAACCAGTCGCCTCGCTGCGGCAGCGGCCACGGCGCTCCTGCGACTCGGTCGGTAGGATCACCGCCGATTTTCAAAGTGCACGAAGTCGATGAGAAACGTTGCGCCCAAAACAAGCTGGCGAAGGGCGAGATCGACAGCATCGGCGAAAAACTCCACGCCAAATGAGTCTGAGTCTGTGAAAAATTCACGACCGATGCCGCTCCACTTCTTCTGAATTTGCCCCAAGTCGCGACCCTGGTGCCGAACCCAAAACGTCCACGGCCGAAAGAAAGGCCCCTCCAGCGTTGCCCAGAGAGACCCATCGGGGCCAAGCACATCGTAGTGGCGCGCGAAAAACCGAAAACGCTGCTGAATCGCTCCGATCGTGGCACCCGACGGCGACAGAATCTCGAGTCTCGAAAACAACCACCGCCACGGTCGCACCAATCGAAGTGCCAGCGTGCCGTCACCGGCGCGCACTTCCATGGAGAACGGTCTCTTGGATTTCAGAAACACTCGAAGCAGCATTGCACCCAGTCCGCCATCCACTTCTCCAGCGAACCATTGGTGACCGTCAGGACTCTCGATTTGGTAACGGTTTCGGGTCTCCCAGCCGCTGAGGATTTCGCCCCATTCTTTCTTTTGGCGAATGCGCAACGCTTTGACGCGTGCCAACGGGTCCGTCGCAGGGTTTCTCACGAGCGCTCCTAAATCAGTCGCTGCATGTCGTTGACGCCTAAATTCCAAACCGGAATTCCACAGAAACGCGGCCCTTCCGGGCAAAAGGGCGTCACGCCGGCATCTTTGCGAAGTTTGCAGGGCGCATGCAGGTGTTTGGCCAAACGCGGATGGACCGCGGCGACCTGCAAAACCTCTTCTTTCGAGGCCTGCCAAATCTCTTCCTGCGCCGTGTAGCAAAGCCGATGTACCCACTTGTGATGGAAGTGCAGCAGGTCTCCGGACTCGACGAACCGAATCGGAAACGCGTTGGGCAAGAGGTAGAGCGCCATCTCCGGCGCAACATTCGCATCCAGCAGCTGCGAAATGGCTCGCCACGTCCGCTGCATCACCGACGAAAAAAGGTCCAGCGCAGCCGGCACAGCCTGCATCAGCGGCGGTACGACGACGTCCACCCGCTCAGGAACGAAATGCGTCACCAGGACTGGCCGTGAGCCGGGCGTCATCCGGTGACGTTGGTCCTGGCTGTCAGCGGTGTGGCTCAGCTTTTTGTGAAACGTGTAGTGCGCGTGCGACAGCGCCCGCGTCAGCTTGGACACCGTCGTCAACACCAGCGCCTCACCCAGATAAGGGTTTTGCTTCGGCGACAGAACACGTTCGATAGCGGCATCGTCGGACAATTCGCCGTGACCCAGGCCCAGGACGGCACGCACGGCCTGCGCAACTGACGCCTCGGCGTTGACCTTCCAGTCCACCAGCATCGAACACCGCGACCCGAGCCCAGCATCGAACGCATCCACGAACGCTTTCGCAGAAGCCCCCGAACCCACCGCCCGCCCCGCTTCGGCGAGGGTGCGGTATTCCAATGTTGAAGTGAGCGGCAGCGGGTCTTCAATTTGAGAGAAAAACAGCGGGTCGATGGTGCGCACGGCCGCGACCATGCCTTCGACGACGAGCCGTGTTTCGGTCGGAACATCCAGCTGCTGACACAACCGATGGTAGCGGTGCAGCGTGATGCCCGACACCGTGTGGTACAGGTGCGCAAACGTGCCAATGGGCAGCACATACCGCGCCACTTCTTGTGCCCGCTTCTTGAGGCTGGCGGCCCACTTTTCGGGTGTTCGGCGCCGCGCCGGGAAGATTCGATAAAACTCTTCCTCCACTTTCGGAAGAAGCAGCGGAATCAGCGCCTGGTACGCCGTCATCATGTCGTCGACGGCACCGCGGTAGATGGTCTCAAGCGCATCCGGCAACGTGGGGACAACCACGTTGCCGGGTTTCACTTCCACATAGCGTTGGCTGACTTGTTCAGAGTTGTAGAACGGATGACTGTGAAAGAAAGACCACAGCGCCTGGCGACTGACGTTCTCCAGCGCGAACTGAAAATTCGCATGCTGCAGGGTCGTGTGATGACCCGCGATGTACGTTTCCTGAGCAATCCGGTCTCGCAACGCCCGCGCCTTGTCATCCTTGCGCACGTCTTCAGCGGTGATGATGCGAGAGTTGTAGCAAGTGCGCGCGGTGGCTACGGCGTTGTCGTACGGCTCAACGAAACCGTTGGTTAAACGCACTTTCGGCAGAGGCGATGCAAAGGGCATGTAAGGCGCATCCACGGAGGCGCAGACGTACCAGAAGCATTCGGCTTTGGCTCCTGTCGGCGTACACCGCCCGCCGTTGACATTGACATTCATTCTCAACTTGAGTGGTTCGGTGATTCGCTCTGCGCTCGCTCTTGGCTTCCTCTGCGTCAGCGCTTGGGCTGCGCCGTTTTCAGACGCCGGGACACCGCCGGACAAAGAAGCGGAAACCGAAGCCTGGCATCGACTCGTCAGCGTGCTGCAGTACCTCGAAGTCGACTACCCGGCAGCGCACGCCAGCCACGACGCGTTCGAACTCGCAGAACAAAAAGCTTTTGCGGAAGCCGCGCACACGCAAGCGGTCACTTTGGGCCCGCCCGCAGCGCCGATTCTGCCGCGCCTGTTGGCGCTGGCCGAAGCCGTCAGCAAGCAGGCAGACCCCGCGCAGGTTCGGGTCGAAGCTTCGGCGCTGGCAACCTGGGCCAGCGAACGGGGTCATCTGCTGCGTGCGCCGCGCAGCACACCCTCTCTCAAACTGGGCGCTTCACTGTTTTCGGCGCGCTGTGCGAGTTGTCATGGCGCGCGGGGAAACGCAGATTCAGCCTTGGCCAAGACGCTGAAACCCGCACCAGTCGACTTCTTGTCGCGCGGCGCTGCAGAGACGCTGACACCGTATCGCGTGTTCAACACGGTGCGCTTTGGCATCGCAGGCACTGCGATGGCGCCCTACCCCGAACTCACGGAGTCCGAGCGCTGGGCGCTTGGGTTTTTCGTTCTGTCGTTGCGCCACCCCAAGTGCGAAGGCGGCGCCCCGAGGGTTGCGCTCGATGAGCTTGCCAACAGCACCGACGCACAGCTCGCCTCACGCTATGGCGCTTCTCCAACGGCGTGTCTGAGAGGACGTCCACCCGAGGATGCCAAACCGCACGGTTTCGCATTGGCCCGGCAAGGCGTCGAAGAAGCACGTCGTTTTGCGCTGGAAGGCCAACCCGACAAAGCGCGCGACGCGTTGGTCGACACCTACCTCAACGCTGTCGAGCCGCTCGAACCTGCGCTTCGTGCGAGAGCACCGGCCCAGGTGCAAGCCATCGAAGCCGGCTTTCTGGCAGCGCGCAGTGCCGCCGACAATCCCCAAGCCTTCGACCGCGAAGCCCGGCGCCTCTTGGAACTTCTCGTCGACCCGGCTCAGCGCTCTGCGACTTCATCGCGCACGGTGTTTTGGTTGGCGCTGCTCATCCTGCTTCGTGAGGGCTTCGAAGCGATGATTGTCGTGGGCGCCCTTCTCGCTGTTCTCAAAAAACTCGGCCAAGACGTCCACGCCCGCTGGGTGCATGCGGGATGGGTGTCAGCACTGGTTGCCGGCGCTGGGCTCTATTTCTTCGGACGCGGCGCTCTCGCCGGTGCCCAGCGCGAATGGCTCGAAGGCCTCGTCGCTCTCGCCGCGTCGGGCATGCTGCTCTACGCCGCGCTTTGGCTGAACGCCCGCTCCCAGATGAGCCATTTCATGACCGAGCTGCGCGAGAAAATGCAGGGGGCGCTGGGTCGCGGCAGCACGTTGGGCCTCTTTTTCATTTCTTTTAGCGCGGTGTTTCGCGAGACATTCGAAACCGCTTTGTTTCTGCAGGGACTGTCCATCGACTCCCCGCAAGGCGCCGCCTGGGGCGCGTTGGCCGGACTCGCGGTTTTGTTGGGCCTGGTGCTTCTGATTCGGCGCATCGGCTTTCGCCTCCCGATGAAGCCGATGTTTCGCGCATCGACCGTGCTGCTGTACGTGATGGCGGTCATCTTGCTCGGCAAAGGACTTCGCGCCCTGCAAGAAGTCGGGGCCATTGGCCTTTTGCCGATTCCGTTCGTCCATATCGACGTGTTGGGCATCTACCCGGATGCCGTCACGCTGCTGCCTCAACTCCTGCTGGCCTTCGCCCCGTTCGCGTATCGATGGCGAAAGCAGAGCTGAGCGTGATCGCGTAGCCTAAGCTATTGATTTCTCAGCTTTCTACTGGAGCCGACCTTGCACCCTCGTGGTCAATTTCGCTGACAACTCCTTGTCTCACCCCCGCGACAATCCAGTGAGATGGGCTCCACCTCGCCAGTCAACGCTTCTTCGCCAACCTTGGTGACGATCACGCGCCAGGTGATCGAGCGTTTGAACACACCAACCCCTGTCACCTCCGCCCAGTCAGCGACCGTAGCGGGTGCGCTCCTAGGAATGCCCCAGGACGAACGGACACCTGGGCAGGTAGTGCTTCAGGTGACTCAAGGTGCGTCGGACGTTCTCAAAAACACGCCCTACTTCGTCGACTCGAGGGCAATGCCTGATCGCTTGGACGACGCACTCCGGGAGATGGGCGCGCCCGACGCGCTGCGACTCATCACGGGACCCGTTGTGTCGAGCCTGCTGAACTCGCGAGAGAAAACCGTGCCCAACCTGGCGCTGAAGGCGCGAGCGATTTTCGCAGCCCAAGAATCGTCGCTCAAACGAATCATGGTGCACATCCCTCCCGCCAAAGCGCCCCAGGCGGAGCGCGCGATCCTCGATTTCGTCACGGGGCTCGGCGAGCTGATGGGCCCGCAGCCGAAAAAACCCGTTGACGCTTCTGTTCTCGCTCAGCTCCATGAAGCGTTGAAGATTGGATACGGTGGTGAACCTCCACCCGGATGGGAAGAAGTCGCTTCGCAGCTTCTGACGACCGCACAGCAGGCATCTCACGGTATTCTTCAGGGTTCCGCTGAGACCAGCTCTCAGATTGCCGCCCTTGGGAAGACCCTGGTTGAGAATCTGGAAGCATGTGTTGAGTTGTCCAATCCCGTATCACGCGAAGCCCTCAATGAGATCAAAGCCGACATCGCCTCCGTTTGGCAGTTGGTGGGCAACGGCCGCGCCTTGGGTGAAAAATTTGAGGACGTGATTTCCCGGAGTCCCAAGCCCACGCTCGACGAGGCCCTCCTTGAGCTGCAACCACTGGGCGAGGCCATGGGCACCGGCGTCATCAAGACCGTACAGAAATTGGGGCCGGCGGTCCTCATGGCTTTGCTCAGCAGGTCGAAAAAGGAAGGTGCGGATCTCGATTTTGGTCAAGAAGTGGGGGCCGCATTGATCAAGAAGATGTGGGACGGGGTGACGCCGATGAGGCGGGACGAAGCAGAAGCCCAGTTCCGCCTCACCTTCAAAGATCGGCCGCTCTATCCGGGAGATCCTCACGGAACCGGCGAGCCCGTATTCCTAGAGATCGATCTCGAACGCCCGATCAAGTCGGCCTCCATGGCGCAGGTGTACTGCGCATGGATCAAAGACCCCCAAGACCCGGCACGGGCTATTGAAGTCGCGGTCAAAGTGTATCGAACCAACAGCGTTGCCAACATCGACGGCAACGTGCGCGCCATGTCGTTCCTGGGTCGGGTTTTGGACGCCTACACGGCGTTGGGTCCCGACATGGATTTCGGTGAGAAGCTGATCCTCGGCTTGGGCTCGCAGGCCGTTGATGTTCAAAAGGCGGTCGTCAACCAATACAAACGCGAAGCCAAACCTGAGGATGAAAAGGCCGAGGTCGAGGCCAGCGTTCACGATGCTCGCTATCATGGACACTCCGTGGTGCCGCGCATCTACTCTGCGGAATGTGGGCCTACCGTTCTCACCATGGATTTCATCCGCGGCCGCTCGCTTCAGGACCGATTGGAACAGCTGTGGGAAAAAGAGGGCGCGGACAAGGTCACTCCGTCGTCGACCCTGATGAATCCCGGTGACAACGCAGAGGCTGAGAAGCGGGCGACCCTTTGGGCCCGCCAAAGCCTGGGACTCAAACCGTTGACCTGCGTGGCCACTCCAGATGGGAAGAACACGGGCTTTGACCTGAAGATGCGCTTCGCCGATCCCGTCTATCGCGACGTGACGGCCCAGATGTCTCTCAACGGCGCTGTGAGCCACAACATCAAGCTGCCGGATCTCTCCAAACGCGCACTGAAGAAGACCCTGATTGGACTGTGTGCAGAATTCTTCACGCAGCTCTTGCGGCGTCGCGTTCAGGGCGACCCCACCAACGGCAACATCTTGGTCAGCGAAGGCAATGTGAACGGCTGGATCGATTGGGGCAATACGTTGAAGTTCACGATCTCCGACATGCTCGTGCCGTCCCGCATGGTGGTCGGCCTGATGTTGGGCATGCACAAGATGGCAGCCCGCGCGCTGGTCAGCATGTCGGAAGCGCGCAACCTTCCGACGGATGAGAAGGCCAAGCTGGTCGAAGCGATCGCGAAGGACCTGAAAACGCGAGCAAACCAACGCAAGCTCGACATGCCAAAGTACATTGCCGAAGCACCCAGACTTGCGGCACGAGTCCAGGCGGCTCGCAAGGCGGACGACGAAGCAGAAAGTAAAGTCCAGTCGGTGCGAAACAACATGAAAGGGTCGTCCAGCGACCCCGACACTCTGAAAAAATGGGATGACGACTTAAGGGCTGCCGAGCAAGCGAAAGAGACCACGGCCGCCGAGCTAAAATTGGCCGAGGCGCAACTGAGTGCGGTTCCGCCAGAGTATGTCGTGCTGTTCGGAGACGCCTCGGCGGGAAATCAGGCCTCCAAAAAGAGCTCACTGCGCGACCGGATGATACGGGCTGGGCTGGCCGTGTACGGGTCTTTCAACGATGGAAACACCATCATGAAGGAGCGGCGCATGGCTCCGACGCCGCTGTACGGCGCTCTTGCAACCGCACTCGCTACGTTTGGGGCAACCGTGGGTCCAAGCTTCTTGGAGCTGGGGCTCGTCAAGGCCCCAGGCTTGGAGCCGAAGGAGGTTTCTGAGAGCCCGGGCGCGGAGACGAGTTCGGGTTCGGCCAACAGTGGCGCGAATGCTTTCCGCGGCAAGAACAAGATCGAGGTCAAGTGGCTGGAGATCGCGAGCACACTGGCACAGATCGTTGGTGCGACTGGGTGGAACGTTGCCAAAGACATCACACTCGGTCTGAGCAAGTCTGAGAAGCCGACGGAAAAAAAGGTCTCTCGGATGCGAGAGACCGGCGGCATGGCGGCATACCGCCCGGTGTCCGACTTCCCAGCGCACAACCCAAGGGCCACCGTACCGGCCGGGTTGCCGGCGGACGAAGGCCTCGCCGCCTAGGACAGTACTGGAATGAGTTCCACCTGGTTAGGTGCGGGCATACCTGTCGTCTTTGCGTGCAATGCGCCCTTCGCGCACGAGCTTCAGCACAATCGCGTGGGTGCTGCGCTCAGCCAGGGGGAACATCTCGGGTGGCAATTCTGGGTAAGCGCGCCGCGCGATTTCGGGCAACGTTGGCGGCGTGCCTTTGAGCGCGTCAAGCACTTGCCGCTCGCGCATTTCGCGGTGGCGCAACAGTTCCGTGAGCTTTGCAGAGCCCTCGGGCAGCGGCGGGCCGTGCGCGGGGTAAAGCGTGCCCATCGCCAGCGCGGCAACGCGGCGAAGCTGGTTCATGTATTCCAACATATCGCCCTCAGGTGGGTCGATGAGAATGGTACCGACCCCCGCCACCAAGTCACCAACAACGCCAGCCCCGGAAGCTTCGTCACGCAAAATCAGATGGCCGCGGGCGTGGCCGGGCGTGTGAATGACACGCCAGCGCATCGCCGGTGAACCCTGGAGCTCCACGGTGTCGCGATCATCGAAAACGCGATCGAGTGAAAACTTCAGACGTTCAGCGGTCAAAACATGGCCCCAAATCGGCACACGCAGGCGCTCTCTGACGGCTTCAGCACCCGAAACGTGGTCTTCGTGATGATGCGTGAGGAAGACGGCTTTGACCTTTTTGCCTTCTGTCTTCAACGACTCCAAGTAAGCAAACAGCTGCGCGCGTTCGCGGACGTGCGGGCTGCCGGGGTCGACAATGAGGAGCTCGCCGTTTCCCAAAACATACGTGTTGGTGTGCGTGGCAGGAGGCAGCGTTGGCGTTTTCATCGGAAACGCACGAACGCCCTTTTGGAACTCCAGCTGCAACGACACCCCGCCGGGTGAAAACACCGTTTGCCGAAGCTTCTCGGTCAGCGCCGTGTCGGGAATCGGAGAGGCCGCAACTTCAAGCGCATGCAAAAGTTGAGGGTGGCAAACCGCTGCACCGCTGGACCAGCGCTGCAGGGCGTCCGATGCGCGAATCCACGCGGCTTCCACGATGTCGCGGCCGCCCGCCCTCACGGGCTGCACGTCAGTCTCGACGCGGGCACAATAGAGCGTCGAATCCATTCGATTGGGGAATGCCGTAGAGGTGACCCATCGACTGCTCGCGTTCAAGGCAGCCGCGTCCGCGAATAGACCGTGATGTTTCAAGAAATCAGCAAAGCGCGCACGGTGGTCGTGCAATGCGTCGCTGCCGTTCTTCGCGATGTCTGCCGAAACCGGCGTCGACGTCCAGAGGATTCCGGTCTGCTCAAAGAGGCCGCGCAACGCCGCCGCCGCTTTGGGACCCGCTTCGGGGGTTCCCGTCATGGGCGTCTGTGCGTCACCTGCTTCCACACGGCCGCCTGGCAGCGCGTACAAGCCCGCGGCCCATCCGTGCTCCGCTGCCTTTCGCACCCACAAGATTTCGCGTGCCTCGCTGGGCCCTCGGTAAAGCAAGACGTGCCCCGCGTCTTGTGCGCGGGCAGGTATCGCGGCCAGTGGAATGCCCGGAACGCGCTCACTCAATGGGTCAGCCGCGCCAAAACCGCACGCGCCTCGTCATGTTGGTCGGGTCGTACGTACAAGCGGGACAACCGCAAAGCCGTGGCATAGCGCTGATAGAGTGGCGTGTAGTGTGCGACTTCCGTCAGCCGGCCCGTTGAGGTGTCTGAAATATAGAGACTCGGCCCTGCGCCCTCTTCGAAGTACTTGGAAAGCACCCCGCGAGACTCGACGCTGAAGTGCTCAACGCGCGCTTCGGTGAGCGCGTTGGCCAGTTCACCCAAATCATAGTCTTCGTCGCGATCGGTGAACTGGGCGAGCAACTTGAAGCCTCTCCGCGAGACAATGCGCTGGGCCCAACGGTTCTTGGAGCGGCGGAGTGCCATGGCGAGCGCCACATCGTCACAGAACAGGAAATGTTCAGGGTCTGCCGGAATCTCGAACTCGCCCCCAGCCTCGATGAAGTATCGGCCGAGCATCGCGTCAAAGTTGACGGGGGTATGGTGGTAATAGACCGAAATAAACATGTGGTAGCGGCTGAGAAGAAAATCCTCAAATGCAAACGCTGCCGCGCGCGACAAGGCCAAATAGACGCAGCCGTCCTTCGACGCTGGGCCCAGGTTTTGAATAATCCAATCGAGGTCGTAGCGGCCGTAGTTGACGCCGGTGAAAAAACTGTCGCGCAGCAAGTAGTCCATTCGGTCTGCGTCGAGTTCGCCAGAGACCAAAGCGCGCAGCAGCGGCGCCCAGTCGCTTCCCCCGTGTTTGAATTCAAAACCACCGGGCGGGTCGGCGCCAACGACAAGCCCCGCAATGGCTTCAGGCGAAATGCCGAATGGCGAATAGTGCTCGCGCAGAACTTCGGTCAGCGGGCTGTCGAGGATGACTTTCGCGGTGAAGTCCTCGTGGCGGGCCTGCCCGCCAAAACCCCCCAACCACTGCGGCAAATGAAGCCTTTCCCGCTGCGGCGCGATTTGTTCGGACGCGTGCGAGAGCGGCATATGTCCCAAGTCGTGACAGAGCACCGCCAAACGAACCGCCAACCCCAAGCGGTCCGCCACATCTGTGGGCAGCCCTGCAGCCTGCGCCACCGCATGAAGCAATCGCCCAGAGACATGCATGGCGCCCAGCGAATGCGCGTGCCGTGTGTGCGTCGCACCCGGAAAAGCGAGTTCGCCGAATCCCAGCTGGCGAATCTGCCGCAGCCGCTGGAAAAAGGGGTGGTCGACCACCGCTTGCTCGGCGTTGCTCACGCTGATGGTTCCGTGAATCGGGTCACGCACTCGCACGCGCGAAGTTCCCCCAGGCGTCGCCTGCTTTTTTTTCAGGCCAGCCTCGTAACGTGTTACTGCTGGTGAGGCAAAGCATGCACGTCTCCATCTTGCACAACGCCGATGCCGACCTTCTGGAGGATGACCCAGGACGCCTGGCGAGGGAAGACGTGAAACGTGTTGCCGCTGAAGTTGCCTCCGCCCTAGAGGACCAAAGCTTCGACGTCAGCTTGATTCCTGTCGCAGAGTCGTTTGAGTTTTTGGACGCCCTTCGGGCAAACCGCCCAGACATGGTGCTCAACCTCTGCGAATCGCTCGTCGCAGACAGCCGCGGAGAGATGTTGGTGCCGTGTCTCTTGGAGCTGTTCAACATTCCCTACACCGGGTCCAGCGCGCTTTCTCTGGGACTTGCCTTGCACAAGTCCACCGCGAAAGAGCTCCTGCGCGCGCAGGGCGTGCCCACCCCCGAATACGCCGTCGTAAACACCCGGGCACAGGCGCGGCAACTGTCGTTGCCCTTCCCGCTTATTGTGAAGCCGGTTCGTGAAGATGCCTCGGTGGGCGTCGACGCCGATTCGGTGGTCCACGACCCCGAATCTCTCGAACGCATTTGTGGCAACTTGATTCGCACTTTTCAACAGCCCGCATTGGTCGAGCGCTACATCGACGGTCGCGAAATCTACGTGCCGCTGTTGGGCAACAACCCCAGGCGTTCTTTGCCGCTGACCGAGATTCGCTTTGGGAAAGCCTTTGAGAACCAGCCCAAGGTGCTCTCTTACCGCGCGAAGTGGGAAAGTCACTCCCCGGAATGCATCGACAGTCCGTCAGAGCTCTGCACACTGCCTCCGGCGATTGAGGCGCGCTGCGTGGAAGTCGCTTTGGCCGCCTTCGAAGCCCTCGACTGCAGAGATTACGGTCGGGTCGACATGCGCCTGTCCGCTGAGGGAGAACCGTACGTCATTGACATTAACCCCAACTGCGACTTGCACCCGGATGCGGGATTTGCACGTGCGGCTCTCAACGCCGGCATGTCATATCCAGAGTTGACGCGCCGTTTGGTGGAAGTCGCGCTAGAACGAACCCATGGAAATACGCCCCATCGACGCGTCGGATCGCGCGGCGCTCGTCGAACTGCTCAACCGGATCGAAACGTTCTCCGCGCCAGAGGTCGCTTGCGCGCTCGAGCTCATTGACCACGCGCGCAGTCGGAAGGACCACCCCGACTACAAAGTCCTTGTCGCGTTCAAGCACGACAAGCTGATTGGGTACGTCTGCTACGGCCCCACCCCCATGACAGAGGGCACTTGGGACTTGTATTGGATTGCCTCTGACCCGTCTGTGCGGGGTCAGGGTGTCGGCGCCGCATTGGTCTCAGCCATGGAAGCGGACTTGCGCGCACGCAAGGCCCGGCTCGTTCGTGTGGAAACCAGCGCGACCGAAGATTACGGTCCCACGCGGGGCTTCTACCAGTCGATGAAATATGTCGAAGAGTCGCGGTTTCGTGACTTCTACAAGGTCGGCGATGACCTCATCATCCTCGCCAAGCGCCTGTAGCGTGGAGGCCTAGGCCTTCCGTACACGTTGCGTCTATTGTGGCAGCCGATGATGACTTTTCCTCGGCCACTTTTTCTCCTTTGGCTGGCGTTGGCGATGCCCGCGCTTGCGTTGGACGCGCCCGTCTCGGATGCGGTGAAAGCGCCCCGACCTGCCGGTGGCGAATGGTTTGGACTCTATTTGCTCGACAAGAAGGTGGGCTACGTCTTCACCGATGTCGCGCGCGTTCCGGGTGCCTTAGAGCGCGTCGAGTCCGTCACCGAGTTGGTTTTTCAAGCCGCGGTCGGGAACAAACAGTCTGAGCGCTTCCACAAGGAGCGCCGTGTCTACGAGGCCAAGCCAGGTGGCAGGCTGCTTGAGCTTCATCTCGAAGACCGGGGGGACGGCGGCGACAAGACTGTTATCGGCCGCAGCACCCCAGGCGGTTTTGAAATCATTCGCAAACGGCCAGGGCATCCTGATGAGAAGCGGGTTCTCCCGTCTCGCCAAGAACGTGTCGAAGATGCCGACCCCGCGCGCGTTGCCTTGCTGCGCGAAAAAGGCGTGCAAGGCTTCGTGACAAGCCCAGACGACCTTGAGGAACATGCTGCGCGCACAACACTTTCACCCACCGAAGAACGCACACTCAAAGGTGTGAAGGTCAAACTCCGAAAAGCCATCACGGTTTCGGAGAAAGACAAAGTCCCGGTCGAGGCCTACGTCACGCGTGAAGGCGCCACCGTCGAAGTCCGCTTTGGGGACACCCTGCGCGCCCTTGCCGAACCCGCTTCCGTCGCCAAACGCCTTGACCGTGTTGAAGTGTTTGGCCTCACGCGGGTTGTGCTTCCCAGACCCCTCACTGAGAATGCGCGCAACGTTCCCGGCACAGCACGGCTTGTGTTGTCGGGGCTTCCCGCAAAGTTTCAGCGTGTCAGCGCCCGCCAGAAGTTTCGCGTACTCTCCAAAGACAAGGTGGAGGTGACGTTGCGCGCGGAAGCACCCCGCGCGAGTACGAAGGCCTCTTTCCCCGTGCGCGACGCGCGTTTTTCCGCGTATCTAAAAAGCTCGCTTCTGGTGGAGTCAGACCATCCCGACATCCGCGCGTTGTCCAAGCGGCTTTTGGCCGACGAAAAAGATGCCTCGAAAGCCGTTCGCAAAGTGGCGTCTTGGGTTGGCGAAAATCTGGCGAAAGAATACGGCGCGTCTGCTGACCAGGCGAGCGACGTCCTTCGGCAGATGAAGGGTGACTGCACAGAACACTCTCTTCTCACCGTTGCGCTTCTTCGCGCGGCCGGAATTCCCGCGCGGCGCATCGATGGCCTGGTATACCTGGTCAACGAAGACAAGGTTCCGGCGCTCTACTGGCACGAATGGGTTGAAGCTTGGGTGGGTGAATGGATTCAGGTCGACCCGACGTTCAAACAGCCGATTGCTGACGCCACGCACCTGGGGCTTGGCGAAGAAGGCAACGCAGACATCACCCTGCTGATTGGCCAGCTCCGGGCCCACGATGCGGGATAGACCCCTTCGGCCCAAGGCCTTGCCGCTCCAGCTGTGACAGCAGTTCTGACGGCGTTGTGCTCGGCGCATCGCAAGTGAAGTTTCGGCACAAGAACGCAGCCGCTTCTCCGGCGGGCGCGGTCTTGCCTTCCAACGTCGAGCGAAGGAGCGGGCTCATGGGCACTCCACCTCCTACCGAGGTCACCGCCAATGTTGGAACAAAGCTTGCCCGAGCTGTCGACACGAGTGCGTTCCGAGGGCCGACCTCACCCACCACCACGAGGTGAGGCGTTCCATCCAACAGCGTGTCCGCAACCTGCCAAAGGTGTCCGTACGCGAACGGATTGCGCTTCATGTCGCCCATGCGGCGGTGCACGTACGCCTCGGCTCGGTCGAGCAAATCCCGACGCCCTGTCACCGCGCCCAAAAACAACTGGGCTTCCGTCAGACATGCGGCACCTGAGGGCACTGCGTTGTCGTGCAGCGCGAACGACGCGACCACCAAGTCTTTTTGCGACAGCGCCGCGGTGCGGTAAGCGCCTTCCGCTTCGTCAAAAAACAACGTTTGTGCAGTGTCGACAAGCGCAAGCGCGGCGCGAAGCCAGCGCTCGTCGAAAGAGGCTTGGTACAGTTTGCAGAATCCCGCGGCGAGCTGACCATAGTCTTCGAGGAAGGCGTCAATCTTCGCGTGGCCATCCTGGTAGACGCGTTTGAGTTGGGACCCATCCCAAAGGGTCTTCCAGACGAAGTCCGCAGCGCGCGCGGCCTGCGTCGCCCATTCCGCTCGGCCGAAGACGGAGGCCGCGTGTGCCAACCCCGAAATCGCAAGCCCATTCCAGCCCGCAAGAACTTTGTCGTCTCGCCCGGGCCACACGCGCAACGCACGACGGGCCAAGAGTTTTTGGCGCGCCTCGTCGAGGCGAGCGCGCGTAGGCGCGTCGTCTGTCTCGCGAACAACTTCCAGCACCGAGCGTCCGTGTTCGAAGTTTCCACCGTCGGGCACGGCGTAGTGATTCCGGAACAACGCCGCCGACTCAGGACCCAGCACCTGCTCAATCTCTTGAGGCGTCCAGACGAAAAAACGTCCCTCTTCCCCTTCACTGTCCGCGTCCTGCGACGCATAGAAAGCGCCCTCCGGCGAGGTCATTTCACGGGCGAGGTACCCGGCCGTTTCGCGAACGATGCGTTCCCACAGTGGGCGCGGATGTACTTGTTGGGCGTCGGCGTACAGGTGGAGAAGCTGCCCGTTGTCGTAGAGCATCTTCTCGAAGTGGGGAATGAGCCAGCGCTCGTCGACTGAATATCGGTGAAAACCCCCGCCCAGCTGGTCGTAGATGCCGCCCTGTGCCATGCGCTCGAGCGTGAGCAGCGTGGCCTCGCGCAGCGACCCCTCCCCGCTTCGGCGCCAGCCTCGGAAAAGCATCGCCACGTTCATGGGGTTGGGAAACTTGGGCGCGCGTCCGAAGCCTCCGTAGCGAGGGTCGATTTCAGCCGCGAGGCTCCGGGCAGCAGACACCAGCGAATCGGCATCGGGCGCCGTGGACTTCGTCTCAAGTCCGTAGCGTGAGATTTCGACGAGGCCCTCTTTGAACGCGACGGCCTGCTGTTCGACTTCGTCCCGCCGATTGCGCCAAGCGTCGGCAAGCGCGTGAAGGACCGTTTGAAAACTTGCCAGGCCATGGCGTGCTTGCGGCGGGAAATACGTGCCCCCAAAGAACGGTCGGAGGTCTGGCGTCAAAACAACCGTCAGCGGCCAACCGCCACCGCGGCCGGTGAGTTGAACAACACCTTGGTAAATCTGGTCGAGGTCTGGCCGCTCCTCGCGGTCTACTTTGATGTTCACAAAGTGGTTGTTCATGACCTTGGCCGTCTCGGGGTCTTCAAACGACTCATGCGCCATGACGTGGCACCAGTGACATGCCGAGTACCCCACCGAGAGCAAGATGGGTTTGTCGTCGCGCCGTGCACGCTCGAGCGCTTCGTCACCCCAGGGGTACCAATCGACAGGGTTATCCGCGTGCTGACGAAGGTAGGGCGAGCTTTCCTGGCGGAGGCGATTCACCCGCTGAGTCTAGACCAGGTCTAGCGCAGTGCGCTCAACGTCACATCGCTGGATGAAGGGTCCGTACGAGGTGCCGGCGAGGGCTCAGGGGGTGTCTTTTTTTTGGGGAAAACGACGTACCGGAAAAGCAGCAGCTGCCCCACGCTGAACACCAAAAGGTCTGCCACCAGCTTCGCCAACACGACCGGCACGCCCGCGCGGTCGCGCATGAGGCCCACCAACGTCGCATGAATCACCATGCAGCCACCCGTCGCCACGACGAACTTCATCGCTTGCGGTGCGAGTTCTGGATGATGGTCTCGAAATGCAAAGTGGCGGTTCAAGAAAAACGTCAAGGTCGCGCCGACCATGACGCCGATCGCAGCACTGATTGGCGTCATGAGGCCCAGCCAACGGTCGCAGAACAACAAAACGCCAATGTCGACCAGCGTGGCGAGCGCGCCCACGGCCAAACTTCGCGTCGCCCAGGACGTCGCTGCCCAGTTCAGCAAGCGATGGAGCCGCTGCACGGGTTCAGTCCTTAGCCCATTTGGAGGGCGGCGACCAGCTGACGAGGGACAGTCATCAACACCGTGCCAACCCCTATATCTCTTTCGTGATTTTGGCGACCTCGTCGTCGGCCACGCCAAACGTTGCCTGCAACAGGTCTAAGATTCGCTTTTCCGCGTCCGACGGCTTGCCTGAGGAATTCGCGATTTTCATCGCCAAGGCGAAAGCACGAAGCCGCTGTTGGTGGGTCGAAAGACCGCGGGCCAACACGGTCAGGCGGTGCGGTAGCCCTTCCGTCGCCAACGCCTTGACCGCCTCGCTCACAAACTGCTGCGCGCGGGTGGCGCTGACGCTGTGAAAAAGCGGGTCGGAGGCAAAGCTTTCCACCAGCGCTCGGCTTTCCGCTTCTTTCACCCGTCCGTCGGCCGCAGACACAAGCACCATGACTTCGGCGTACAGACGTTCCAACGGTTCACCCAGGGCTTCAGCAATCGAGCCACCTTGTTCGATGACATCAATGACTTGGGCGACTTCCTCTTCTGAAATGCCAAATGCCGACTGAAAATTCTTGAGCAACCCCAGCTCAAGGCGCGTGGCCCTGTTGTCAGCCAACGCCACCGCCGCGGCGAGGCCAAAGGCCAAGAGTCGATTCTTGTGGTCGGGCAGCCGCTCACGCAACGACGCGAACACCTGTTCCAAGTTTCGCGCACCCGCGAGCTTCTTGGCGGAGTGTTCAACCAGCGCGTTCAGCTCGCTGCTGCGGGTGCCTTCAAATTCTGGCCGCTCCAAGATGCGCCGAAGCAGCGTCTGCATTTCCTTCTCCGACACGTTGCCGTCGGCAATCGCCGCCAGCAGCATCGCCTCGACCAGCGCGGCGTTGCGGTCTTGCCGTGCCTTTACAGCCTGCTCTCGAGCCATTCGTCGACGCCTCCTGCTCGCTGGCCTTGACCCAGCGACTTGTCCAGCAAATGTGACGGACGCACATTACCCAGCGCCGACAAAACATTGCTTCGAATGTTGGGATGCTCGCGAGACAATTCGTCCAAAAGCTTCTTCATTCGCTTGCGCTGCAAATTTTCCTGTGACCCGCACAAATCACAGGGAATGATTGGGAAGGCTTTCGCCTCGGCGTATTCGGCGATGTCCGCCTCTGGCGCGTAACACAGCGGCCGAATGACGGTATTTCGCCCATCGTCTGAACGAAGCTTCGCGGGCATCGCTTTGAGCGACCCAGCAAAGAATAAGTTCAGCAGCAACGTTTCTGCCAAGTCGTCGCGGTGATGCCCCAAAGCGATTTTCGTGCAGCCCAGTTCAACAGCTGCGTTGTACAAGATGCCGCGCCGCAGGCGGGAGCACACCGTACACTGCGTTTTTCCTGGTGGCGTCTTCTCCAGCACAATCGAGTAGGTGTCTTCCTTGAGCATCTTGTAGGCGTAGCCTTGCTCCTGGAAGTACCGCTCCAGCACGTCTCCTGGAAATCCAGGGTGGCCCTGGTCCAAGTTCACTGCGAGCAGCGAAAACCGCACGGGCGCGCGCTGCTGCAAAAGGCGCAGCAGATGCAGCAAGGTGTGTGAGTCTTTTCCACCCGACATGCCCACCATGATGCGGTCGCCGTCAGAAATGAGGTCAAAGTCGGAAATCGCCCGACCCAAGTGATGGAGGAGGCTCTTTTCGAGGCGCTCAACCTCGCCAGATGAACGGGCCATGCTGGCGTCTGTAGCGCACATTGCCGTCAAAGCGCGAATCGTCTGGGGTAGGTTGGGTGGACATGCCTTCATTCCCCCAGGGCGCCATTGACGTGACGACCGCGCCTGAGCTGGACGATGCGTTGTCGCGTCTTTCGCCCGCGCACCAGCTTGCGGTGGATGTTGAGGCCGATGCGATGCACGCGTTTCGCGCCCGGCTGTGTTTCGTTCAAGTCGGCACCGAGGACAGCGTTTTTCTGCTGGATACGCTTGCGCCAGGCGTCGAAGCCGCGCGGTTGGCCGCGCTGTTTGCCGACCCAAGCCGCACGAAGGTTTTCCATGCCGCAGGGGGCGACCTTCAGTACTTGGCCGAAGCGGGGGTTCGTGTTCGCAACTTGTTCGACACACACCGCGCGGCAACGCTGCTGGGTTGGCCGAAAGTGGGCCTTGCGGATTTGGCGCGCGCCCTTCTCGAAATCGAGCTTCCCAAAGAACACCAACAGTCGGACTTCTCCGTTCGGCCCATTCCGCCTGCCATGCGTGAGTACATCGCCAACGACGTCCGCTACCTTTCCGAAATCGCGCGCCAAGTTCAGGCCGCATGCGCCCTTGCCGACATTCAAGAAGAGGTTCGGCTGGACTGCGACCGCCTTGCCGACGAAGCAGCCGTTCGACCGCCCGTCGCGCCTTTTGAACCCAAGTTGCCACGCGGGGGACTCACGCCTGACCAGCTTCGCCTGGCGCGGGCGCTGGCGCTGGCGCTCCACCAAGCCCGCCTGCGCTGGGCCGAAGCCGCCAACGTCCCCATGGGGAAAATGCTTTCTGCCGCTGCGATTCACGCCATTGCGCTCAAGCAACCCAAAGACAAGAAGACGCTCGCACGCTTAGAAGGCGTTCGCGGTGCGTTCGTGCGTGAACACGGCGACGACACGTTGGCGCTCGTGGAAGCGTTCGTTCAGAAATCCTCTCGTGGTGAGCTGCCGGAGGTCGAAGCTCCCCAACGCCGTGACAGTCGCACACGCAAGCGCGAAGACGCCTTGAAGGCGTGGCGCACGACCAAGGCCCAGGAACGCCGCGTCACAGGCTCGGTGGTTTTGACCAATCCACTGTTGAGCGAATTGGCCGCGGAGCCTCCGGAAAGTTTAGACGTTCTCTCGCGCCTGCCTTACTTCGGGGAGAAGCGCTTGGGGCTGTACGGCGCAGAGCTCTTGGCGCTGCTCAATCAAACTTAGCGTCGAGGTAGCGAACAAAAGCTTCTTGGTCGAGGCCTTTGCCGGTGACGCGCTCCACCAAGGTTTCGGCCGGATAGCGGTAACCTTGTGCATGGACGTTCTTCGACAACCATTGTTGAAGCGGCCTCAAGTCACCCCTTCGCAAATGCGGTGCCAAGGGGCCCAAGTCTCGTTCCGCAGCAGCATACATCTGCGCGGCGTAGAGGTTTCCCAGGGCGTAGGTCGGGAAATACCCAAACTCGCCCCATGCCCAATGGATGTCCTGCAAAACGCCATCCTTGTCGTCCTGGGGTCGAATTCCGAGCAGCTTGTCCATCGCCTCTCGCCAAGCGCCTGGCAGGCCCTCCACGCTCAAATCGCCGGCCAGCAACGCGCGCTCCAGCTCGGTGCGGAGAATGATGTGCAAGTTGTACGTCACTTCGTCGGCATCCACCCGAACCAGCGTCCGCTCTACCCGATTGACCTGTGAGAGCCATTGTTCCAACGACACGCCGGCCAGCGCATCCGGACACTCTTTCTGGAAGAGCGGATAGTAGTGCTCCCAAAATGGGGCGCTGCGTCCCACCAGGTTCTCCCAGAGGCGAGACTGCGACTCATGCAAGCCCATAGAGGGCGCGGCCGCGAGCGCCGTTCCAAAATCGGCTTCCGCAAACCCTTGCTCGAAAAGACCGTGTCCGCCCTCGTGAATCGCGCCAAAAAGTGCAGGGAACGGATTCGTTTCGTCGATGCGCGTCGTCAGCCGCACGTCTTTAGGATGTGTGCCCCCGGTAAACGGGTGGGTCGACAAGTCCTGACGGCCCGCCTCGAAGTCAAACCCCATGTCCTTCAACAAACGCAACGTGAAGCGCCACTGGGCGTCTTTTGGAAACTTGCGCCCGTCCAGCAGCGTCGGCGCGGGCGTGGCCCATTTCTGAACGCGCGGCACGAGCGCCTCGCGCAGTGCCGCCAGCGTCTTCATCAAGCGGTCGCTCCGAAGTCCGGGCTCGTACGCCTCGAGCAGCGCGTCGTAGCGATTGCCCTCGTGCCCTAATGCGTCGGCCTGTTCTCGACGAAGCTTCAGAAGCTTTTGGAGTGAAGGGGCGAAAACGTCGAAACGCTTGGCCTCCCGCGCCGCCTTCCACTGCTCGACGCCTCGCGATTGCGCATCGGCGAGCGCACGCACCAAATCTGCCGGCACGCGCACAGCCCGGTCGCGCTCAAGGGTGGCGACACGCACTTCCGCTTTCTCATCATCCGTTTGCGCAGCCTCTCGCGCCCGCTCAAGCAATTGCCCCAGCACAGGGTCGACCAGGCGCTCATGGTAGAGGCCCTGCAACGTGGCCATCTGCCCAGCACGCGCTGAGGCGGCTTGGGGCGGCATGTACGTTTCTTGGTCCCACGAGGCCAACCCCACCAGGCCAGCGAGGTCTTTCAGTTCACGCCAACGCGCACGAAACGCAGGAAAGGGCGATGTCACACGCATTCCTTTAGTACGTTTCGTACCCCATGGCCGAGTTGGTGCGGTTCTTCATGACCTCTGATGACGAAGTCGCGTTCTTGCGCCAGCTCGAGCGGCACGAGCTGACGCTCTACCCCATTCGCGTGCCACCGAATTGGCGGGCACCCAAGGTGAATGCGCAGGCCTTCCCTCACCTTCCGGACGAAGCCGCCTATTTCGCCGCTGAAGGCATTGCCCCCATTCTGGTGGACCGTGTGAAGCGTGGCCCCGACAAAGGCTCACTTCGCATCGACGAGGTGCGCTCGCCCGTCATCTACTTTGAACGTTCAAGACTCAACGAAGAAGGCGAACTGACTTCGGGCAAGTTTTGGGCAGAGCTCGACGTCACGCCGCAGAAAGGCCGGCGTGACCCCGCCCCCGACCGGTTTCGGCGACTCTTCCTCGATGTCGTCGACTTCCTTCACAAAGCCTTTCGCCGGGGTGACCCCAAAGCCTTTTGGATTGGCCCCGCCGCAGCGCGCGCCGCCAAAGAGGGCCTTGTCCTTCGCGACGCGGAGCATCGGGGCGGAGTCGTGACGGTGCATCGCTAGCTCGCGCCCTCGGCCACCTTCAACTGAGGCGCTTCAGTCGCAAACTCAAGCTCGGGGTGCTTTTCCTTCGCGTGGTTGAGCGCCCACTCGTCGCGGAACAACACCAGGGGCAAGCCGTCGCGGTCTTGCACCGTCAGGCGGTTGCCCTCCCAGTCGAACGTCTTGGCCTCAAATTTACCTACCACCCAGCGGGCTTGGCTGTAGGGCAGTCGGTCCAAAATAATGTTGGCGCCGTATTCGTGCTCGATGCGGTACTGCAACACCTCAAACTGGAGCGCGCCGACGACGCCGACAATCGGGTCTCGCATGCCCATGCCGAGCTGCTGAAAAAGTTGAACCGTCCCCTCTTCTGACAGTTGCTCAAGGCCTTTTTCCATCTGCTTTCGACGAAGTGGGTCTTTCGCGCGCACCACCGCGAAGTGTTCGGGTGAAAACCGGGGCACGCTTTCAAACACCAAGCCCGCGTCTTCGCTGAGCGTGTCGCCGATTCGGTACTGGCCCGGGTCAAAAAGCCCGATGACATCACCTGGCCAAGCGTCTTCGATAGCAGTTCGCTCCGCCGCCATGAACTGCGTGGGCTTTGCCAAACGCACGCTCTTCCCCAGGCGAGAGTGTTGCGCATTCATGCCTTTGTCGTAGTGCCCGGACACAACCCGCATGAACGCCACACGGTCTCTGTGCGAAGGGTCCATGTTCGCTTGGATTTTGAAGACGAAACCGGCGAACTTGGGGTCGTTGGGCGCACGCGCTCCGCGATTCGTGGCACGTGGCGTTGGCGGCGGCGCCAACTCCAAGAACGCATCCAGAAACGGCCGGACGCCGAAGTTTGTCATCGCGCTGCCAAAAAACATCGGCGTGATTTCACCCTTGTCGCTTTTCTCTCGGCTGAACGCGTCCCCGCCGACATCGAGCAGTTCAATGTCTTCTTGAAGTTGCGCGTGTTCGCGCTCGCTCAGCGCCGCCTCACCCTCGCTCGACTTCAACGAGACGAGTCGCTCTTCGACTTCGGTTTCCCCGTGTCGGCCTTCACTGGAGAAAAGAATCAGCTTCTCTGAACTGCGCTCGTAGACCCCCCGAAACTCGGGACCCATGCCAATGGGCCAGTTCATCGGGTAAGCGCGGATGCCAAGCACCTGCTCGAGCTCGTCCATCAACTCGAGCGGTGCGCGGCCATAGCGGTCCAGCTTGTTCACAAACGTAAAAATCGGAATCTGGCGCAGCCTGCACACCTTGAAGAGCTTCTTGGTTTGCGGCTCGACGCCTTTGGCGGCGTCAATGAGCATCACCGCCGAGTCGGCTGCTGTCAGCGTCCGGTACGTGTCTTCCGAGAAGTCTTGGTGGCCTGGCGTGTCGAGCAGGTTCACCGCGCAGCCTCGGTAGGCGAACTGCAACACCGACGACGTCACCGAAATGCCGCGTTCCTTTTCGAGCTCCATCCAGTCTGACGTCGCATGACGCTTCGCCCGCCGCGCCTTGACGCTACCGGCGAGATGAATCGCACCGCCGTACAGAAGCAGCTTTTCGGTGAGCGTCGTCTTCCCGGCGTCAGGATGACTGATGATGGCGAAAGTTCGCCGACGTGCGATTTCGCGCTCGAGCTCGGTGTTGCTCATGGGCCGGAGGCGAATAACACAATCGAAACGCCGGAGTTATTTCGTCTGGGCCACGGCGGCCTTCCAAGGACGCGAGGGCAGACATTCCCGACACAGGTTGGGGTTGACCGGCGAGGATGGGTCCCCACGCGCAGTTCCACCGCCTCAAACTGACTCCAATTGATTTCAGGCATGCTTTGCCACGGCGCTCACCCAAACGATTGGAACATTTTTGGGGTCAGGACCCCCAATTTGTACCAACCGTTTGCGGAAACGATTCTGGAGTTCGTGGTTGTGACGCACGGCGTCCCGCTCCGGAACTTGTTCCGCTACGCCGGTTGTCCCACGGCGGTATCCCGCGCCACAGCACGTAACGAGGGCACACATTTTCCGCGTCGCTTTTTCGACGCAACGAGAGACTCGAGCGGAATCCCCAGGACATCGTGCAAGCGGCGAATCATCTTGAGGCTCAAGCCGCGCTTGCCTCGGAGGACCTCCGAAACGCGAAAACGTGAACCCAAAATCGGCACCAAAGCCTTTTGTTCAAGACCCAACTGTTCGAGGCGAATGAGAACAGCGTCGATGGGCTTCGGTGCGCTGATCGGAAACCTACGGCTTTCATACTCATCGATCAGCACACCCAAGACCTCAAGCACGTCGTGGTCTGGACTCCCTGGCTTCGCGTTCCACAGGGTCTCGACCAAAGAAATCGCCCGTGCATGATCGCGGTCGTTCTTGATCACTTTGAGTTTTGGAGCGCCCATACTCACCTCTCCTTCATATTCATGTTCGACGCCACAGCACGACCTCTCGGGCTGTCCCAAAACTCCCGAAGCTTCTCCCGGGAAATCACATGCACGAGGCGTTTACAGTACGTTCCCATCATGGGAACACTGGCCATCCTGTTGCTGGGTTTTGTGCTTCCTTGAGCCTTGACCGCTCTCCCGCGCCATAGCTATTTGAACGCGTGAGCGATCGCCAGACTCGTGATGAGTACAACCAGCGCGGTGCGCGCGAAGGCGTTTCTCACCTGAAGGACTATGCAGGCTGGGACTATCTATCGCCACAAGATTGGACAAGCTTGGCGCGGCGCACTGCTGACTTCGTTGGGATCAAAGACGGCGATGCGTGTTTTGAGGCGGGCTGTGGCTCAGGCGCCTTTCTGGCTGAGCTGGCGGCGTACCGTCGCATCTCGCTGGCAGGCGTTGATTTTGCAGAAAACCTGGTGGCCATTGCGCGCGCCAAACTCGTGGGCGCGTTTACGAACGCCGACATCACCGCAATGCCACATATTCCGAGTGCCCGTTACGACGTGGTGCTGTCGCATGGTGTGTTTCTCTACCTAGGAACGGTGGACAGAGCCCGCAGCGCAGCGTTGGAATTGTTCCGCGTGGCCAGGCCAGGAGCGCGCGTCTACGTGGGGATTGTGAACGATCCTGATCGTCAGGCCCCCACCGAGCATCCGCCTTCTGGCACGTTCTTTTTGAATCGATCCTTTTGGCGTGCGTTCGCGCAGGAACAGGGCGCCACCCTCAGCGTTGTAGATCAAGATTCCATTTTTTCTAAAGACGCTGGCTACGACTGCTATTCGCGTCTGCGCTATTCGGTCCTGCTCACCACACCCGGGTCCTCACACCGCCCATGAACTTTGCCTGACTGCGGATGGCGCAGCGCCAAGGAGGAATAGCTTGGGTTTTGGGCAGTAGGTTGGCGCCTTCGGCTTGCACGTACCCAGACTCGCGAAGCACGTTGCAGACGGCTTCGGCGACCTCGAGCGTGCGATCTTCGGCGACGCCGGTTGTCATTTTCGCCTTCCAGCAGCGGGCTTCAGCGACGCCATCCTGCGACCCAGCCTGAGTGCAAGCGCGATGCGTTCACGCTTGCTCATCGCTTGGACGGCAAGCCTCTCTTTTCGGCGCGCCGCCTCGCCGGATGCGCTGTAGCGCTTGCCTGAGAGTGTGCCGGGTCGGGACTTCGCCATGCCCAAATCCTAGAGGCCCATGCACTGTCTCGCCAGCGGCGCTTTACAAAATTGCCAACGGGCCAGGCGTCTTTGCCTGACCCGTTGGCTCGCTGCCTGATTTCGTGCCTACGGAGTCGGGAACGCGTCGGGGACGGGTTCAAACGCCACGGGCGCATCCGGTTCCGGCGTCACGTCGCTCGGGTCGTCGGTGGGGGTCTCTTCGGTACGAAGGTCCGGCGCGCAGTTCGAAAGCTGACCCACGGTGTAGAGAACCGTGCACGTCAGGCGCGACTCTCGCTCGCATTCACGAACGATTTTGAAACCCTCTCGACCCACCGCGTCCCAGCAGGCGCTTCCAAGCCACACTTTGTTCTCGGGAACGTCCCCCGAAGTCGCCAGCAAGTCCGCTCGGCCGCCCACGCCACGCTTGAAGCGCACGCGAATCCGAACCAGTTCTTCGGCAGGCGTTGCTGAAGCATCGAGATTCACACGCCCCGCCAGACGAATGCGGTGAACACCCAGCGCCGATTTTGAGCCCAAGAACGCGGCGGTCACAGGCGCATGGACTTCGCTGTTCGGCGTGAACTCGCGAGCGCGATAGCCCAGGACCTTGTTCTCGCCGGAGTGCGCGTAGCTTGCGAACAACTTGCCGGCGCCAAGGTAGTCAGTATCGATTTCAGCAAGCTTATCCAAGTCAAATCCCGCCACGCCTCGGCCACGATTGGCCGCATCGCCACGAATTCCTCCGCCTGTCGCGATGACTTGAAACTCAGTCGCGCCCTCCGGTGCTGCATCAAAGTGCCACCGGAACCCTTGCTCCACGCGCGTCACGACAAGCTGATACTGAATTCCGTCGACCAGCGCCGGCCCATAGGTGCGGGTGTTTCCCTCTTGGGTGTAGTCGTGGTTTTCGGCAAACGCGAACAGACGCTCCGCCACAGACCGCATCCCTTGATTCAGCTGGCGAGCCTTCTCACGGGCCTTGTGGAGAAACTCGGCCACGTTGCCATCACCTGGCGCTTGAGCGCTAAATGCGCCCACTGCTTTTTCAGCGGTCTCGCTCGCGTCGCCCGTCACTTCCAGTTGAAGCGCGCTCTCATCCGGAATCGCCGAGAGGTATTCATCGGTCACTCTCGGAGAAAGGTTGCAGCCCACCATCAAGGCCGCCCCCACCCATATGCCCTTGTTCGAAAACATGTGTTTGCTCCTTCGTTTCTGTTAGGCCACGGATTGCGGCCGTTGGTTCTCAAACCCGGCGGCTGCGAATTGGTTGCGGGGTTCTGAAATGTTGATTTGTGAAGCGGGGTTAGCTCGGCTAACCCTGTAAGTATGGGTGGGCTTTCTTGGTCACACGTCACCGCCGAGGGGGCATCCCCGACGCAGTCGCTCCTTTTTCTCCACGGCATTTTGGGCGGCGGGACGAATTTTCGAACTTTCGCTAAGCGTCTGGCAGAAGCGCATCCCAACTGGAGCGCCGTGCTCGTGGATTTGAGAATGCACGGCGACTCGCAGGGCTTTTCTGCCCCCCACACACTTGAGCAAACCGCGCTTGACCTCATCGCACTTGAGAATGAGCTTCCGCTCCCCGTCCGGGGTGTTCTGGGGCACAGCTTCGGCGGAAAGGTGGCGCTGGCTTACTTGGCGAAGCGGCCAACGACGCTGACACACGCTTTTGTTCTGGATGCTGACCCAGGTGCTCGGGCGCCGAGTGCGCCGTCAGACTTCACACTTCGGGTGCTGGACTTGCTCGAGCGCGCGCCTGCGCTGTGGCCGCAACGAGAGTTGTTTGTGGCGCATTTGCAGCACGAAAGAATCGACCGTGGCATTGCGCAGTGGCTCGCGATGAACTTGGAGGTCGCGCCCGGCGGATTTCGTTTCAAGCTCGACCTGACGGCGATTCGGGCCCTGCTCACCGACTACTTCGCGCAGGACTTGTGGCACGTGCTTGAACCGCCGCCTGCCAACGTGCGCATTCGCTTTGTCTTGGGGGGACAATCTCCCGCTTGTGGGCCGGCGACCCTCGCGCGCTTGAGCGAGGTCTCACGGGCATCGAATGTCGATGTCGTCACCCTGCCGCAAGCTGGACACTGGGTGCATGTCGATGACTTCGAAGGAACTCTCCAGGCGGTATCCAGTGCACTTCGGTAACACATGGCTCTCTACTCCGATGCGCTGTCAGGTGGGCCAAACGCATTCGACAAGCGAACATTCACGGCCTGCACCCTTGCCCGGGCCGCCAGGACCGCGTTCGTGTCACCCGTCGGCTGGGCCTCAACACCGCAATCCGCAATGGCGGGTGGCAACACGAAGCTGGAAAGAATGGGTTCACCGGCCTCGACGTTTACCAAGAGCGTTCGTCCGACGAGAGCATCAACATCTTTCAATGCGAACATGCTCTTGAACCGAAACTGCTCGGGAACCTTTCGACTGCCAATGATTTCCGACCGAAGGTTAGTGCCTGCCGACAGTGGCTCCATGGCAACGAGAACCGTTTCCAACCGCCAGCCCTTCCTCGCTTCCACGAAGACGAGTCGGTACGCCGCCGCGATAGCGATGCTCAGAAGAACTGTCGAGAGGAGCAGCCCGAGAACAAAGTGACGCTTTTTCATCGATGACTCCAAACAGCCCACATCTGGGACTGAGCCTCCGGGAGACACGCTACTTTCTCCGGCGCAACCCCGCCCAGAGTTCCCTCAACATGGCAAAGATGTTCAGGTCATCATTGCTGAATATTTGATCGAATCGCGGACCTGACGGTTCGTAGACGGCGGGGTCGCCACTTCGGTTGGCATCTTTCAGCGTCGCCTCGCTCAATGGAATCGAGGTCGGAAGACAGGCGGCGCAAGCCAACTTTCCGGCAAGATGATGGCCCTCGCGCATTGAAAAGCGGCCGCCGCATTTGACGCACAGAAAGCCGCCAAGTGTTTGTTCGCCTCGGCGCTCCGAAGTTGGCGGAATCATTCTCTTCCAGGCCTGAGAGTCTTTGGGCACGAGGCCAACACGCCCGTCTGCGAGCGTTTCCAGTTCGTCGTCGTCTAAGTAGAGGCCTCGACACGACGTGCAGGCTTCTGCGGGCACCGCGCTCGGTAAGAACACGGTCGTCAGCGTCAGCGTGCACACAGGACAGCGGCGCTCCGTATGCCCCTCAAAACGTTCCTCCGTCAGAGGCTTCTCCAGCACGCGCTCGAGTTCGCCGCAGTCGAACCACGTGCCCCCACACGCCAGGCAGCGGTCGACTTCGATGCTGCGCACGAAGAAGACTTGCATCTCATCTGCACAACCTGGGCAACGACGACTCATGTCCACTGACGCATGGCAGCAGGACCTTCGCTAACGAACGAACACTGCCATCACTTCGGCAACACCCGCGCCAGTCGTCCAGTTCGTGCGGGTGGTGCCAGGCGCGTAGAGAATTCGCATCGGCGGGGGACGAGAATTTTCCCAGATGCACGCATTGCCGCCTGTGTTCACGACCAGCCAACCCAAGTCGCCGCTGCAAGTCGTGTAGGAGTGGTTGATGAACCAATTGCGCTGTTCAGGCCAGTCACCCGCGATGCCAAAAAAGTTTTGGCCATCGGCAAGGTCGGTCCAGGTCGCACTTGTGACGTACGCCAGTGCGAACCAATCCGTCCGTCCGCGCCCCGCCAGGTTGAACTCAACGAAGGCTTTCTCTTGTCCCTGCGCAAACACCGCGACGCGCGCTTCGTCCCACGTGAGACCGCCGGTGTTCCAATAGTGGGTCAGAATCCTGTTGAAGTAGTGCGCATTGTCAGGCGTCGCGTCTAGAAACGCGGGGTTTGTGTCGTTCAGCGGAGACGAAGCCAGCCAAAGCGTTTCGGCGTTCCCCGGCACCTGGGTGCTGAGTTTGTAAACCATCGTCCAGCCGCCACCCGACGCGGTCATGTCGCAATAAACCTGAGTCGGCGTGCCCTGGAGATTGATGTCGAAGGCACCCGATTCCGTCTGAGGGTTTTGCAACAGTGCCCCTGCACAGTCTGGCGGCGTCGGCCCTGGAATCACCGTTTTGCTCACGGTGGCAGCGCTCGTGCCAACGGTATTCGTTGCTGTCACCGCAAAGTTGTAGCTCTGACCGTTCGTTAAACCCGGGAAAGTCAGCGTCGTCGTCGCTGTCATCATCGTGCTGCCACCAGGCGTCACGGTCACTGCGTAAGACGTCACAGCATCGCCGTTGCCGTTCGCGGAGTCCCAAGAGATGCGGGCTTGGCTGTTCCCTGCGCGCGCTCTCACCGGGGTTGGCGGGCTCGGAATCGTCGCGGGTGTCACCAGATTGGAGGACGCTGACGGCCCCGCGCCGACATCGTTCACCGCAGACACTCGAATTGTGTATGCCGTGCCGTTTTGCAACCCCGGGAAAACGACCTGGGTTGGGTTCGCAGGAACAACAAAGCTCGGCCCTGTCGTTTCTCCGATGTCGGCAGACAGAATGTAGCCCGTCAGAGGGGCACCCCGGGTTGCGGTAGGCGCAGACCACGTCACGTTGACAACAGCGTTTCCACGCGTCGCCGCCACTGCGGTCGGCGCGCCCGGCAAGGTCGCGGGCGTTGCCTGCGCAATCGCGGGGGCGCCTTCACCAATCTCGTTCACCGCAGCGACAGAAAACGTGTACGGCGTACCGTTGGTCAAACCCGACACTTCAAAGGCCCGCGCTGAAGCGTCCAAGGTATGCGTCGCACTACTGGGTTCAACGCGAACGACGTAGCCCGAAATGCTTCGCCAACCGTCGTGAAACGGACGTTCCCATGACAGAGACACCACGCCGTTGCCTCGGTTTGCGCGGAGCAAACGCGGAGCGTCCGGTGCCGCCGGCTGGCAGGCGAGGAGAACAGCGGCACCGCACACAACGACAAGCGTTCGCATGCGAGGAGGACTACCACCGCGCCGACGCCCGACAAAGCACACCCTTGAGCAAGGCGTGCTCAACATAAGCGGTTTCGGCGTTAGCTGCTGGCACTCGTGTAGCGAGAAATCGAAGCTTTCCAAAGGGTTCGCGCCAAGAAACTCGCGGCGGCAGCGCCCAAGAGCGAAAGCGCGAGGGTCCAGGCATTGAGACGCGAGAGCAAGGCCAGCGCGGGAAACGTCGTCATCACCGCCAGTGGCAAGACAAACGTGAACACGAAACGAATGACCGGCGGGAAGACGTTCACTGGCCAGCGCGCGGCATCGAACAACGCTCCGAACAGATACGTCAGGTTGTCGATCTTAACGACCCGGAAGGCGAGGCTGACCGTCGCAATCCAAATGGAATAGAGAATCGCCACGGCACAGGCGAGCAGCAAAAGCGCCGACAACACGCCCCAGACTGTGGGCCAGTGTCCCATTTTCACAAACGCATAGACAAACAACCCGAACCCGGCTGCAACGTTCACGGCTCGCCAGGGCTCGAACTTGGCCGTCGATACCAAGAACTGCGCGTCTGCAGGCTTGAGCAAAACAAAATCGAGCGTGCCCTTTCGAATATGTTCCACGACAGCCGTGAGGCTTGGGTTGATGGCACCTTGAAGAATGCCTTCGACCACCGCGAACCAGCCGGTCACCAAAAGCGCTTCGCCATACGTCCAGCCGGCAAACCCCTCGCGCCCCCGAAACACCACCAAGAGCGGAATCAGCGCTGTCGCAGTCCAGAAGCCTGCAATGAGACCGTCGAGCCCAAAGTCGCTGCGGTACTGGAGCGTCTGAAGCAGGGATGCGCGCAGCTGAATGCCCAACAATCGAAGGTAACGCCGCATCGTTAGCCTCCGTACGCCTCAAAACGGCGCAGGCCTTTGTGCCAAAGCCAATGTGCCGCGAGCGCAAGCCCACCGACGTAAGCCCACTGCTGCGCCAACATCCGCAGCGCCTGCGAAGGCGAGTGACCGTCTGTCGCCAACTCCACCGGAAGGCCAATCTGGTAGCGAAACGGGAGCCAGTCGTTGGCCGCTCGCAGCCATTCGGGAAAAAGCTCGACCGGAATCGTGTAACCGGCGAACACGAAGAACATCGCCAAATACACATCCATGACTTTGACGCTGCTTTCGATGAACAGCGCCAAGGTGCCAATCATGACGTTGATGAGGTACGTGATGAGCCAGCCGCCGATGAGCGCCATTGCAAAAGCCATCCACATCGTCGGCGTATGCGTCAGGCTACTGCGCGCCGCCGTCGCCAAGAGAATCGCCGCGATCGGCACCGACACGACCACCCGCATAGGAAGTGCGGCCAACACTCCCGCGCCGTAGCCCATCAGGGGGTGTATGGGCCGAAGCAGACGCTGGGACAGCGTGCCTTGGCGAACTTCGAAATTCATCTGCCACGCTATCCACGTGCCGGTGAGCTGCCGAACGATGAAGGTCATCAGGAAATAAGCAGTGAAGCTGTTTGCCGAAAACCGCCCGACGGGCGCCTCGAGTGCCACCGCGTGCCAAAGCGCCAAACTGATGAGTGGCATCGTCGTCGCCAACACCCAAACGAACAACTCCGCACGGTAGGCCACCGCCTCCGCCAACCCAATGCGCAGCAACGTCGGATAGGCCTTGAGTGTGGCCCGAACGCTCACGCGGCTTCTCCGGCCCGCGAACGCGAAAACAACTCGCTCATGACTTCTTCCAGAGGCGCATTTTCAACGGTCAAATCTTGAACCGGCAGCTTGGCCAGCGCCTGTGTGATGGTCGCATTCAGCGCCTCTTGCGAGACTTGAAGCACCACGCTTCCGGGTTCGTGGGAAACAACCTTCGTATTGAGCGAGGAAAGCGTCAGCGCTTCCACGGGGCGTTCCAACCGAATCGCGACACGCTTTTCCGGACGCACACGCTTCACCAAGTCGCCGAGTGGCCCGTCGTAAACCAGATGACCCTTGTCGATGACAATGACGCGCGGCGTGAGCGCGGCGACATCGTCCATGTAATGGCTCGTCAGCATCAACGTCGCGCCGGAACGCTCATTGTAGCGCTTGATGAAATCGCGCATGACGACCTGCATCGACACGTCGAGACCAATGGTCGGCTCGTCCAGAAAGAGCACCTTGGGCGAGTGAATCAGAGCCGCGGCGAGCTCACATTTCATGCGCTCGCCCAACGACAGCTGCCGCGTGGGTTTCTGCAAGAGGTCGCCCAAGTTGAGCAGGGTGACAAGTTCGTCGAGTGTCTGGCGAAACTGCGTCTTGGGCACGTCGTAGACCGCGCGATTCAGCTCAAACGTTTCTGCCGGCGGCAGGTCCCAAAGGAGCTGCTGCTTCTGACCCATCACCAGCATGATTTTTCGCAGGTAGGCGTCTTCGCGACGTGAGGGCTGATGACCGTCGACCACAACATCGCCCGATGACGGATGCAGAAGTCCCGCGAGAACTTTCAACGTCGTCGTCTTGCCCGCACCGTTAGGGCCCAAGAAGCCCACGCGCTCACCCGGCTTAATTTCAAATGAGATGCCGTCGACGGCTTTGACGGTGGTCGTCGGGCGCCGAAACAAAGAGCGAAGCGCGGCTCCAACTCCGGGAGGTCTTGTGTGAACAGCGTAGTGTTTGACGAGGTTTTTGACCGAAATCATGTGCCGGTGCGCAACATGGCAGAACCCAGCAGAACGCCAAGCGCCAGATTCACAATTCAAGCGTCGCTGACGGAGGAAGCTTCTCCAAAATCAACGTGTCGGCGGTCGCCAGTCGCCACTGGCGCGAAAGCGCATGGCCGCAAATCAGGCGGTCGAAGGGGTCGTGGGTCCAGTTTAGGCTCATCGCGGCAGCAACAACCGCGTCCAGCGGTGCACTGTCATACGTCCAGCGTCCATCTTCGCTCACCGCTTGAACCGGGTCGCGCACTTTCATGCGCGCGCGACCCACTTCTGCCAAGAACGCCAGTTCGAGCACGCTGAATGGAGAAACCGCGAGTTTTTCCTTGTAGCGCTCCAGGCGGCGGGCCCGCGGGTGCCGGTGAAGCAAGAACAACAGCGCGTTGGTATCAAGTAGAATCACGAACGCGTGCGTCGCGGTCGAGACTTCAGCGCCATTTCACCTTTTCCGTCCCAGCGCCACGACCAGCCCGCTTCCATGAGTTCGGCGTCGACTTCTACGAAAGGTTCGCTCATTGGGCGCGTCTGCAGCGTGCGCTGTCGAACGAGGGCGAACGACGTTCCCCTCCTCTCGACACACACGGTCTGTCCTTCCTCAACCTGGTCAAGGAGCTGACCCAACTTGGCTCTGGCTTCTGCCACGCGATACCGCTTCATTTGTGTACAAATGTACATTTTTTGCGCTCGTCGGGCAAGGCGCTCTTGCTCAATCCGCTAAGCGCCGACCAGCCCGCCTTTGTCGTTCGCCTACTCGATTCGTCATGAACACTAATCAATTCAATGAGTTGCGCTGCATGAGAGAGCCCGCGCGCAGATGACTTAACCGCGCGCGTTGCTATTTGACCCGGATCAGCACCTTCTGCCGGAAATCCGCGAAAACCCTATGGGATACCGCGGCGAAGGTCTGCCGCCAAAAGTGAAGAGGATCAGACGTGTCGGCGATTGGCGATGGCATTCACAACATGACCATGGGGTTTTTGAACCTCATGAAGATCGACGTCCGCAACTCTCAGGTCGGTGCCGGCCTGATGGCGGAAATTGTGAAGAACCTTCTGACATTGGCGAGCCTGAGCGGGCATTTCTCTCCGCGTGCACAAGATGCATGCGCCATCGGTGGACTCATCGCCGCTGGATTCGTCCAGGCCTACTACAGCAAGTGGTTCAAGAACAAATTGCACTTGAGCGAAGTACCTCTCAACGCCAACCAATTGAGCGTGCTCGGGCGAGTGGCGGTGAAGCTGGGATGGTCGCCCGCAGAGGTTCAGTCTGTGTTCACCGGGGCGTTCTCGAGCACCGCAACACAGGTTGGCCTTGCGACTCGGAACGAACACATTGTGAGGCTCCTGGGCCAGGGTGACATGAAGATCGGCCACGAGCGCGCTGACCGAGTCAGCAGCTTTGGCAGCATCGCGCTCGCGATGATCGGGGTCTTCTTCGAAACGCACTTTGGCGACAACATGTTGGTCAAAACCCTAAAGGGTGCCAAAGACGCCGTGGTGGGTGCCGCCGCTGGAATGACCCCTGGCATGGCGGGGGCACCCGCAGCTGCGGGCGCGCATTAGGCGCTGACGCAACAACCTGACCCAGGCTATCTCGCATTCAATGCCCAACGCTGCTTCGCTAGAGCTAGACGCTTGGATGCCGCGACTGTTGCGCGTTTGGCGAGCACTCACGAAACGCTCAGGCCATGCGACCGAGCTGTCGGCGGCTGAACTGCGCGACGTCGCGCAGGGTGTCACGCGCATTTCTCAAGGACTCACCCGCGAGCGGCTTCTGGTCGGTGCACGCTACATGGACGACCCACAGCTCTTGGGGGCCTACCTTCTTTTTTATTGGCCCATTTCCTATGCGCAAGGCCGAAGCATTTTGGGTGAGCTCGGCGGTCTTCAGGGACGTGTGCTCGACTTGGGAAGCGGTCCGGGTCCACT
>JBJXGM010000007.1:0-29092 GCA_046155985.1 Myxococcaceae bacterium
TGACACCGCTGCGGCGGCCGATCCTCTCGCTGCGACGCGCAGCCTCGTCGCTTGCGCTGCTCGACGTGCCGACGGGCACGCCTGCGCTGCGCACTCCTCGTGTGCGCCGTCTCGCTTCGGTCTCTGCCTCCTCGCTGGGATCACTACGTTCGGGTCGGAGCACTGAATGGACACGCTCTGGGCGCCATGGCGCATGGAATTCATCAAGGGCGACCAGAAGCACGACGGTTGCATTTTTTGCGACTTCCCAGCAGAGCAGGGTGAAGGAGCCGACCGGCGAAACCTCATCGTGGCCAGGTCTCAGCACGCGTTCGTCATTTTGAACCGCTACCCCTACAACAATGGGCATGTGATGGTGATTCCGCGAAAACACACCGCGGATTTTACTGCGCTCAGCCGTGAAGAGCTCACGGATTTGCACGCGCTGCTTCAAACCGCGTTGGCGGTTGTCAAAGAGGTCTACCGACCCGATGGCTTCAACATGGGGATGAACTTGGGCCGCGTTGCCGGAGCGGGGATTGCCGACCACCTGCATTGGCACATTGTTCCGAGGTGGGGTGGCGACACCAACTTCATGCCCGTCGTGGGCAACACCAAAGTGATGATCGAACACCTCGCTCAGAGCCACGAAACGTTGTCTCGAGCTTTCTCAGCGCGTGCGTCGCTGGGAATTTGACGCTCCGCGAGACGGGACCTACCGTTCACACCCCAGCGCACCCTTATGTTTCGGCGACGCATCGCCGCCGTTTTTCTGTGGCTGGATCGGAGCGGCGATGCGTGACGCTCACCAAATGAAAGAGAAGTCTGACGTGGCTCTCGACAATCGACAACTTGTGACGGCGTTTACAGGGGGCTTGGTGGTCCTCGGTGCAGTGTTTGTTTTGGGCGTGGTGGTGGGAAAGAAGCTGTCGCCAGAAGTGACAGGGACCCCCATCGACTTGCTCACCGCTTTGGACAAGAAGAACGACGTCCTCGAAAACGCGCGCGAACAACCGCTCACGTTCCAGGACGAACTGACCCGAAAGGCGCCGGACCGTGTCGCCGCTGACGCCGGACCTCTTGCGGCACCGAGTCAGCTGGAAGTCGGTGCAGCAGACGCCGGCGCACCGCCCGACAAGACGACGGTCTTGGCCGAGGGTCCGAAGATTTCACTGCCGACGACCGAACCCGTGAAGGCGGCGGATGTCGCAACAGCTTCTTCTGCGCCGGTGGAACCCACGCCGACGGCTGCCAAACCCGCAGCGCAAAAACCAACGCCCACCGTCGCCAAGCAGGAAATGCCTAAGCCGGCAGCACCTTTGGCAGCGGCAAAGGTGGACCGTGTGCCCGCTTCACCCTCCGACCTGTTTACGCTCCAGCTCGCCGCAACCTCGGCGCGTTCGGAAGCCGACCGGCAGGTGGCGAAATTGAAGGGTCAAGGCTTTAGCCCTTACGTCGAGCCGGCGCAGATTCCAGGCAAGGGAACATGGTACCGCGTGCGCATGGGCAAGTTTGAAACGAGAGAAGCCGCGACGCGTTTTCTGAGCGACTTCAAGCGCGAGACGAAGATGAACGCTTTCGTTGCAGCGGCCCGCTAAGTAGAAGGTCAGCATGTCTACACCAACGCGAAGGGTCGAGAAGCCCTGGGGCTATGAGCTGATTTGGGCGCACACCGACCGCTACGTCGGAAAGCTTCTGCACATCAAGAAAGGCCACAAGCTCTCGCTTCAGTACCATCAGAAGAAAGACGAAACGATTCACGTCCAGTCGGGCGAGCTGCTTTTCGTCGTCGACGAAGGGCAAGGCGTCATCGAAAAGCGCATGATGCCGGGCGAGAGCTACCACGTGCGGCCGTTCACCAAGCATCGCATGGTCGCCGTGACGGACTGTGACATCCTCGAGGTCAGCACGCCTGAATTGGATGACGTCGTTCGCTTGGAAGACGCCTACGGCCGGGCGGGCACCAGCGCGGCTTAACGCCCAAAATCGCTCGCGTTGCACATCGGCCGGTTATGTCTTGGGCGCAGGGGCGCTTGAAGGCGTTGGCGCCGGTGCAGCCGAGGGGGCTGGTGTCGCCGCTGGCGCAGGTGCCGCTGCGGGGGCGTCGGTGGGCGCTGCCTGCGGATTCTTGGTCCAGCGGTCAACGTTGCCATCGGAATCGATGTCTTCGCCAATGCGGTCGACCTGGTCGTTCTCCCAGTATTCCCAGTAGTCCACTCGGCCGTCACCGTTGGCGTCGCGCTCTTTGCGAACGATTTTCTGCCGCTCGAGAAACACCCATTCGTCAAACTTGCCGTTGGAATCGAGGTCGCGCTCTTTGCGAACGATGACGCCCTTTTCGTAGTGGTTGAGCTGGTCCGGTTTGCCGTCGAAGTCGAGGTCGAACTGTGCCCGCTCCAACTCGCCCTCGGCGTCGTAGCTGTGCGCAAGGTCGATGCGGCCATCCCAGTTGAGGTCGAGCTCCTTGCGCGTGCGCCGCTCAATGGGGCGATTGTCGGCGTCCCGGCTGACAATGACGAAGTCCCAAACGTCGGGCTGCTTGTCATGGTTCAAGTCATACTCGCGCACGGTTTCGCCCGAACGCGCAGACTGGCGCATGGGGTCGGGCGTTCCTGCGCTCTGGAGCGAAGTCGAAGCGCCCGCACAAGCGCAGAACGCCAGCGTGAAACCAGCCAGAAGCCAATACTTCATGCCGCCATCCTCCGAAGGCTGTGCTCGCCTGAACACAGCGGTCCATGTATTGTCATATAGGGCCATGGCACGTAAGAAAATCAGTACCACCATTTACATCACGCCTGAGCAGAACGACTTGCTCAAGGCATTGAATCAGAAAACCAAGGTACCTGTGGCGGAATACATCCGCCAGGGCATCGACATGGTGCTTCAGAAGTATCGAGGGCAACTGCCCGGCCAATCCTCATTTGATGGTCTGTAAGGGCTTTCTGGAGTTTCAGGGGATTAGGGCGGGTAACCGCGGTGGTGCGTTGGATCCGCTGGTTACATTTGGTAAACTTTGGTTGCTATGGAATCAACAACGACTTTCGCTATCAAGGTCTCTCGAAAATTCGCACGGCAATACCGCGAGTTCTGCGAACAGCATGCGTTGCAGGTTGGAAGATTTACCGAGCATGCCCTGTCCGAACTGATGGAGGACTTCTACTTCGGTTCCAAGGCTCAGAAGGTCCTGAGTGCCTCCTCCGGACGGGTTGTGGAGCACGCAGAAGCGTTTCGTGCCCGCAAGCGTCCATGACACTCAAGTACCTGCACGAGTTTTTGGTCGAATTCCTTAGCCTCGACCGTGGCGTTCAGAAGCAGCTCCGGAAGAAGTTGGCTGAAATGAACCGAGTCCCTTTGGGCGCGTTCCCTCATCAAGCCTTGAGTGGTGCGCAGTTTAAGGGGTTGTTCAAGCTTCGCGTGGGAGACTGGCGGCTCATCTACAAAATCGAAAGTGGAGATGTTCTTTTCGTCACCCTCGGCCACCGGTCAGAGGTGTACGAGTAGAGGCTCCAACGACGCGGGACTTGCGAGTCGGACCCTGCATCTCTAGCGTGCGCGGCCGTGAAAATACTGGTGACAGGTGGTGCGGGGTTTATTGGTTCTCACGTCTGCGACGCGCTCGTGGGTGCAGGGCATGCGGTGTTCGCCCTCGACAACATGACCAGCGGCAAGCGGGAGAACCTTGACGCTCGGGTGCGACTGCTGGAGCTGGACATTCGAAGCCCCGAGGCGGCGCGCTGGATTGAAACCGAACGCCCCGAGGCACTGTTTCACTTGGCTGCGCAAATGGACGTGCGCCGCTCTGTGGAGGACCCGCGCTTTGACGCCGATTGCAACGTGGGTGGCTCTTTGAATCTGCTCGAAGCCGGGCGGCGGTCAGGGTTGAAGAAGGTCGTGTTCAGTTCAACGGGTGGCGCGATTTACGGTGAACAAGATGTCTTCCCCGCGCCTGAAACTCACCCCACGCGCCCATTGTCTCCGTACGGTGTCAGCAAGGCCGCGGGCGAACTTTACCTCGGCTACTACCACGCGCAGTACGGGCTTCCGTACGTCGCGCTGCGCTACGCCAACGTCTATGGCCCTCGGCAAAATCCCCACGGCGAAGCGGGCGTCGTCGCGATTTTCAGCGAGCGCTTGGTGAAGGGCCAGCCTTGCACCATCAATGGAGATGGCAAACAGACCCGAGACTTTGTTTTCGGGCCAGACGTGGCCAAGGCCAACCTGGCGGCATTGACCAGCACGCACGTCGGCGCGGTCAATATTGGGACCGGCATCGAAACTGACGTCAACGCCCTGTATGCAGGCCTCGCGCGCGCGGCAGGCTCATCGCAGAAAGCCACCCACGCCCCTGGAAAGCCTGGCGAGCAACGCCGTTCCAGCGTCGACGCCACACTGGCCAAAGGCGTCTTGGGATGGTCGCCGACCGTGGCGTTGGACGAGGGACTCTCGAGCACTGTGACTTTTTTTCGAGAGAAGGCTGTGCGCAGCTAGACCCAGGACAACGCACAGGTTTCCTCGAACTCGCGCCATGCGGTCAGGCGGTCTGAGCCCGACGATCTGGGGTCCTCTCCCGGACGTGGTCTTCGACGTTGACATGTGGCTGGGAATTATCGGCTTTGGGTTTCTTGGTGTTGCGCGCCCGTCGCGTCAGCCAGGCGTCAGCCGAGCGCGCGCCCTGGACACTCGATTTCCCAGGGCAAGGGTGTTAGCAGAGCCCGCCCGCATCACATGCCCGCCGCGAACGCTCACATTCGTAATTTCTGCATCATCGCGCACATCGACCATGGCAAGTCGACGCTCGCGGACCGGCTTCTGGAAAAAACTGGCACGGTGACGCAGCGCGAGGCGCAGGCGCAGTTTTTGGACAACATGGAGCTGGAGCGCGAGCGGGGCATCACCATCAAGGCCCAATCCGTTCGGATGAACTACACGGCCAAAGACGGTCAGAAGTACGTCTTGAACCTCATTGACACGCCGGGGCACGTGGACTTCGCCTACGAAGTCTCGCGGTCGCTGGCGGCGTGTGAAGGCGCGCTGCTTGTGGTCGACGCCACGCAAGGGGTCGAAGCGCAAACGTTGGCCAACGTCTACATGGCGCTCGAGCACAACCTCGAAGTGATTCCGGTCATCAACAAGATTGACCTGCCTTCGGCCGACGTCGCGAGAACACGCGCTGAAATCGAGGACGTCATCGGCATCGACGCTTCGACTGCAGTCCCGGCATCCGCCAAAGAAGGACTTGGCATCGCGGAGATTCTTGAAGCGGTCGTCAAGAACGTGCCGCCGCCCAAGGGAGATCCAGAAGCGCCGCTCAAGGCTCTTGTGTTCGACAGCTGGTACGACAGCTATCGCGGTGTTGTCATGCTGGTGCGTGTTCTCGAAGGCACATTGGCCCTCAAGCAACACATTCGTTTGTGGAGTAACGGCAAAGCCTTCGATGTCCAGGAACTCGGCGTTTTCAGCCCCTTCTCGCGGCCGGTGCAGCAGTTGATGGCCGGCGAAGTCGGTGTCCTTGTCGCCAACGTGAAAGAAATCATCGACGCGAAAGTCGGCGACACGATTACCGACGATGCGCGCCCCACCACGCAGCCGTTTCCTGGCTTCAAAGAAGTGAAGCCGATGGTGTTCTCGGGGATTTTCCCAGTGGACTCGGCGGAATACGAAAACCTGCGCGATGCGCTCATCAAATTGCGGCTAAACGACTCGGCGTTCACCTATGAACCCGAGACCTCTACTGCGCTGGGGTTCGGCTTTCGCTGTGGGTATTTGGGTCTGCTGCACATGGAAATCGTCCAGGAGCGGCTTGAGCGCGAGTATCAGCTGTCGCTCATCACGACCGCGCCATCGGTGGTTTACAAGGTCTTCACGAACAAGGGCGACGTTCAACTTATCGACAACCCAGCGAAGCTGCCGGGGTCGCAGCATATTGAACACATGGAAGAGCCCTTGCTTACGTGTCACATCCACGTGCCAAACGACTACCTCGGTGCCGTACTCAAGCTTTGCCAAGACCGTCGTGGCGTTCAGCAAGACTTGAAGTACTTGGGCAGCAGCGGGAAGCGCGTACAGGTCACCTATGCGATGCCGCTGTCGGAAGTGGTGTTCGACTTCTTCGACAAGCTCAAGTCGGTGACCCGTGGCTACGCCTCGTTAGACTATGAGCTGGCCGGCTACAGCACCGCGGACCTCGTTAAACTCGACATTTTGATCAACGGCGAGCCTGTCGACGCGCTCAGCGTCATCGTTCACAAAGAACGGGCGTACCAGCGCGGGCGAGAAGTCTGCGCCAAGCTGAAAGAAGTCATTCCGAAACAAATGTATGAAGTCGCGATTCAAGCGGCTGTCGGTTCGCGCGTCATTTCGCGCGAGACCATTTCTGCGATGCGAAAAAACGTCCTGGCCAAGTGCTACGGCGGTGACATCAGCCGAAAACGCAAGCTGCTCGAGAAGCAAAAAGAGGGCAAACGCCGCATGAAACAAGTGGGTGTTGTCGAGATTCCTCAAGAAGCATTCCTCGCTGTGCTCAAGACGGAAGACTAGGGCGATGTCAGACGCGGCTCAGAAGCGATTGGCGTGGGAAGAACGGCTGACCAGCGCATGGGCGCCCATCACGCTGCTCGCCTTGGCGCTGCTGCCTTATTTGCTCTGCGTGGAACTCTTTCCGACGACGGCGGCTTGGGCAGTTCCACTGATGCGTGGCTTTGCCGGCTTGATGGCGGTGTATTTCGTTGCCGTGTGGGGGCTGCGCCTGTTTTGGCCGCCTTTTCGGTGGTTGCGAGACGCAAGGCAGCGCGCCCATGACCAGATTGGCGACATCGAAACGAAGCTTCTGCGGGCGCGAGCCCTAACACCCGTGCAGCGCGAGCGCGTTGTAGAGCAAATCGCTGCGCTCAAACTCGCGCGCACCAGCCGTGAGCGAGAAAAGATAACCGAGGCGTCCAAGACGCTGGCCGAGTTGGCGGAAAAGCATCTCTCAGGCGTGTCTGGCCGCGGGGGATGGGACGTGGGCACAGGGCTCGTCAAAGCCCTCGCGCTGGCCCTTCTTCTTCGAACGATTCTCATCGAGCCTTTTCGCATTCCCACCGGCTCGATGATTCCGACGCTGGAAATCGGCGACCAGATTTTCGTGAACAAGTTCCTGTACGGCGTTCGAATTCCATTCACGAACTGGGTGCCTTTCCAAATCGTGCGTGCGCCGGCGCGCGGTGACGTCATTGTCTTTAACAACCCCGTCCAGCCCGATTTGGACTTTGTGAAGCGAGTGGTGGGCGTGCCGGGCGACCGCGTGGAGTTGGTCGACAACGTCGTGTTCATCAACGGCAAAGTTCAGCCGCGCGAGCGCGTCGGCGACGTGTACGGGTATTGGGACCTCGCAGAACCGCACGGCTGGGCATGGCTTTCGGCCCAGCGCTACACCGAGCATCTGGATGGCAAGGCGCATGCCGTATTGCAGCGCCAAGGACCGCCGCGCATGCCGCGAGAAGGGCCATTCGATGTGCCGGCAGGCCACGTGTTTGTGATGGGCGACAACCGAGACAGCTCGCTGGACAGCCGCTATGGGCTGGGAGGCCCTCGTGAGGCGGCTTTTGTCCCGTACGGCCACATCAAGGGCAAAGCGATGATTGTTTGGTTCGCTTGGTCCAAAGAAGGCTGGGGGGCGAAGCTGCTTGGACAGGGGCTTGGCGTCCACCGGTTGTTTGAGCCGGTGCGTTAGACCCGCCGGGGCCGCCTGGCCGGTCGCTCTTCGCTTGCTTCTACGGCACGCACACTGGTATCCGGCCGACTCGTGACTTCGCTGTCCACGCGGCACCTCCTCCAAATCGAAGGCCTCGGGCGCGGAGACGTTGAAGCCATTTTGGAAAGGGCGACGCTGCATCGCGGCGACGCCGCGCCCCGCGCGCCGCTTGCTGGGAAGCTCGTGGCGAACGTCTTCTTCGAAAATTCCACACGAACACGTGGTTCCTTCGAGGCAGCGGCCAAACGCTTGGGCGCCGAAGTGCTCAATTGGACAGCACAGGGGTCGTCGGTTTCCAAGGGCGAGACCTTGCTCGATACCTTGCGCAACATCGATGCGCTGGGCCCTGTCATCGTCGTGCTGCGTCACCCCAACGCGGGTGCGGCGCACCTTGCTGCACGGTTTGTCCGCTGCGCGGTGGTGAACGCGGGCGATGGCACCCATGAACATCCGTCACAGGGGCTGCTGGATGCGTTGACCCTGCGCGAGAGGCTGGGAACCTTGGAAGGGAAGCGCATCGCCCTGGTCGGCGACATCCTGCACAGCCGTGTGGCGCGCTCCAACATCCACTGTTTGAAGTTGCTCGGCGCGCATGTCATCGCCTGTGGACCCAGAACGTTGATTCCGGTGGGGCTGCCGGAACTTGGGGTCGAAGTGTTCAACACGCTCGATGCCGCGCTTGAGAATGTGGATGCCGTCATGGCGCTTCGCATCCAGCTCGAGCGCCAGTCGTTGGGCATGTTCCCCTCTGCGCGAGAGTACGCGCAGGAGTTTGGCCTGACGGTGGCGCGGGTGAATCGCCTGCCGCCTCACGTTCCGATTCTCCATCCGGGACCTGTGAACCGCGGCGTCGAGGTGGCTTTCGATGTGGCCGACGGCGAGCGCAGCGTGATTCTGGAACAAGTGCGCAACGGCGTGGCGGTTCGAAAAGCCATTTTGGAGTTGCTGGCATGAGTGACTCGCTCAAACGTCTGTCTGAGCCTCTGGTCATCGCGAACGGCCGTCTGATTGACCCCAGCCAGAAAGTCGATGGTGTTCGGCACCTCTTGATTCGCGACGGACGCGTTGAGCGCGTGTCGGAAACGCCGATCACAGCTTCTGGCACAGTCGCCGGAGCCGACGTGTTGGACGCACGAGGCAAGTGGGTCCTTCCTGGCTTTATTGACCTTCACGTCCACCTTCGCGAGCCAGGCGAAGAGGGGAAAGAAACCATCCTGACGGGCGCCCAGGCCGCGGTGGCGGGCGGTTTCACGTCGGTTGTCGCCATGCCGAACACCAAACCCACCAACGACTCTCCGTTGGTGACGCGCTTCGTCTTGGACCGGGCGCGCGAGGCGGGACTGGCACGCGTTTACCCGGCAGGTGCCATCACCAAAGGCCTCGCGGGAGAGGAACTCGCGGAACTCGCCGCGCTGCAAGACGCCGGTTGCGTCTGCTTCACGGACGATGGCCGGCCCGTGATGAGTGCGGCACTGATGCGGCGGGCGCTTCAGTACGCCCAGAACTTCGATGCCATCGTCATGGTTCACGAAGAAGACCTCACACTGTCGGGGCACGGCGCGATGCACGAAGGGGTACGGTCGACGCGCCTGGGGATTCGACCGATTCCAGCGTCGGCCGAAGTCGCCATGGTGGCGCGTGACTTGGTGTTGCTCGAAGAAGTCGGCGGGCGCCTCCACGTGGCGCATGTCTCTTGCGAAGCGAGCATTCGATTGGTTCGTGAGGCCAAGCGGCGAGGCCTACCCGTCACGTGCGAAGTCGCGCCGCACCATGTTTCGCTGACCGACGAAGCGGTGAGCGGTTACGACACGCATGCGAAAATGAACCCACCGCTGCGTGCGGAGCGCGATGTCCTCGCCCTGCGTGAAGCCCTGGCCGATGGCACCGTGGACGCCATCGCGACTGATCACGCGCCCCATGGACTGGCTGACAAGCTGGTCGAATTTGAGAAGGCCGCCAACGGCATCGTCGGCCTCGAGACGGCGTTTGGACTTGTTCTGGAACGTGTTCGGGCCAACGACTTGCCGTTGCATCGCGCCGTTTCCTTGCTCACGGAAGGGCCGGCGAAGGCCATGCGCTTACCAGGTGGAAGTCTCCCCGTGGGCGCAGCCGCAGACCTCGTGGTGGTCGACCCCGAAGCGCGCTGGACAGTGGACGCGGCACGGTTCTTCTCGAAAAGCCGCAACACGCCATTTCAGGGACGTCAGATGCAGGGACGGGTGCTACACACTGTGGTGGGCGGCAAGCGGGTCTTCGACTTTCAACCGGACGGAACGCGATGAAACGGGCGGTATTGGCGCTGGCGGATGGAACCGTGTTTGAAGGCCAGGCATTTGGTGCGCCCGGCGAATCGGTGGGCGAGGTGGTGTTCAACACCGCCATGTACGGCTACCAAGAAATCCTGACCGACCCCTCTTACGTGGGGCAAATCGTGACGATGGCGTACCCAGAAATGGGCAACGTCGGCACGAACATCGTCGACGAAGAGTCAGAGAAGCCGCACGCTGTCGGCATGGTGGTGCGTGTGGCAAACGAAACGCCATCCAACTGGCGCGCCACCGAGTCGCTGGATGCTTACTTGCGACGAAACGGAATTCCCGGAATTTCAAACATCGACACGCGCAAACTTGTGCGCCATCTGAGGGACCGCGGCGCGCAAATGGGCGTGCTGTCGACCGAGCCGGGTCAAGCGGCAGCTTTGGCAGCGAAGGCCAAAAACGCTCCAGGGATGGAGGGCAGAGACCTCGCGACGGGGATTTCGACGGCCAAGACGTACGTGTGGACGAAGCCCTCGCCGCGCATTTTTGGAGAAGCCGCAGAAGTCATCGCGCCCCGCTACGAGGTGGTCGCCTATGACTTTGGGCTCAAGCACTCCATGTTGGAGTTCTTGGTTGATGAAGGCTGTCGGGTGACGGTTGTGCCAGCGGGTACGCCCGCAGCAGAGGTCTTGGCGAAGAAGCCACACGGTGTTTTCCTCACCAACGGTCCGGGCGACCCGGCGGCGGTCAAAGGCGCCCAGAAGACCGTGGCGGAACTCTTGGGCAAGGTGCCGGTTTTCGGGATTTGCCTCGGGCATCAAATTCTGGCGCTGGGCCTGGGGGGCCGTACGTACAAGATGAAATTCGGCCACCGTGGGGCCAATCAGCCGGTGAAAGACCTCAAGACTGGCAAAGTGGAAATCACATCGCACAACCATGGATTCGCCGTGGATGCCGAAAGCCTGAAGGGGCGTGCGACAGTGACGCACATCAATTTGAACGACCGAACCGTCGAAGGCCTTGAGGTTCCTGACGCGAAGGCCTTTAGTGTCCAGTACCACCCAGAATCCTCACCTGGACCCCACGACGCACGCTATCTGTTTCGACGTTTCATCGAGATGTTCGCTCGATAGACTGGCTCGCCGGCCGCCATGGACTCCTCAACGTCGTTTCACCCGTACCTGGATGAGCTCATCGCATTCGCGAGCGCGGAGCCGCGCAAGCCGGATTTGCTCGTCGCCAAGGCAGAGTATTTTCAGCTGAACGGCGAGATTTTCGAGGACGACAAAAGCTTCGAACTGCGCATGGCGTCGTTCTTGGACTACTACTTGTTTGACCGGGTTTCGCCGCTGTCGGGCAAGACGCCCGCCGCAGAAATGCTGGAACAGCGTGCGGGGGACCCACCCGAGGTTGCGACGGTGTTTCGGGGATTTACCGAAACGCATCACGGACTCTTTGAGGTTCGGCGGATTTCCCCCGGACTCATTCGCCTGCGCGACCTAAACACCGAAAAAGACTTCGATGTCACCGAGCGTCGCGTCGTGGCTGGCCTTGAGAAGGGCGATTTGATTGAGGCGCGATTGATTCCCTTCGCGGGGCAGCTGCTTTTCTCGCAAGCATTCATCTACCAGCCCCGCGAGGCCTTCAAACTCATCCGGGCTGAAATCAAACGCCGGAAGAAGAAGGAACCCGAACGCCCCTTCAGCGACATGCTTCACGAGTGTGCGCGTCGCGCGCTGAAGGCCGACCGTTACCGTCAGATTGCGGTCGAAAAAATCTACGACTTTGAGGGCAAGCCGGTTGTTTGAGGCGGGGGTCGAGCCGGGGCAAGGGCTTAGACCCTAACGGTCTTCTTCGTCGAAGCTTTCGTCGTCGTCGTCCAAGTCATCATCATCGTCATCGTCATCGTCGTCGTCGTCCGACTCGTCTTCGTCCTCTTCATCGCGGGCAGCCCGTTTGGCGGCGGTGTCGTCGTCGGATTCGACAGTCGCGCTCACCGCGAATCGCTTGGTCAGCACTGCCACCTGCGCGCGCAGTTCAACGAGCGCGGCAATGAAGTCGTCCACCATGGCGGTGGGCGCTTTGGCGTCGCAATTGGGGCAGACAAGCTTTTCGCTGCCGTCGATGAAGTCGTCGACATCCAGCTCAAAGCCGGAATCACACTTCTGACACGTGAAGTCGATGGACATGCGCGCGTGCTAATCACGCCCAGAAACGCTGTCAACGTTTGAGGCGCCCGGGGTGTCGACTTGCCCAAGGACTAGCGCTGGTCCAAAGGGACGTAGGGGCGCGTTTGGCGGCCCACGTAGACTTGGCGAGGGCGCGCGATTTTTTGCTCTTCGTCTAGCACCATCTCTTCCCACTGGGTGACCCATCCTGACGTGCGGGGGATGGCGAAGAGGACAGGGAACATTTCAACCGGGAAGCCCATCGCCTCGTAGATGAGGCCCGAATAGAAGTCGACGTTGGGGTACAGCTTTCGCTTCACGAAGTATTCGTCGGCGAGTGCGATGCGTTCCAGTTCGACGGCAATATCCAGGAGAGGGCTCTTGCCGGTGACTTCGAACACCTCATCACAGACGCGTTTGATGACTTTCGCCCGAGGGTCGTAGCTTTTGTAAACGCGGTGACCGAAGCCCATCAGCTTCTTTTCGCCCTCGCCAGACTTCACCTGCTTAATGAAGTCCGGCACCTTGGAGATGTGGCCGATTTGCTTGAGCATTCGAAGCACGGCCTCGTTGGCGCCGCCGTGGAGCGGCCCAAACAACGCCGTGATGCCGGCCGTGACCGCGCTGAAGGGGTCGACCTGAGAACTTCCGACCAGGCGCGTTGCCGTGGTGCTGCAGTTTTGTTCGTGGTCGGCGTGCAGGATGAACAGGACATCGAGTGCGCGCTCAAGCACCGGATGAACTTTGTAGTTCATCGTCCCAATCTTTTTCACCATCGCCAGAAAGTTGCCGATGTAGCTGAGGTCGTTGTCGGGGTAGACGTAGGGCAGGCCCATCGTGTGGCGGTAGCTGAACGCCGCAATGGTGGGCATCTTCGCGATCATCCGCACCATCTGAATGCGACGGATGTCGGCGTCTTTGGTGTTTTTGGCGTCGGCGTAGAAGCTGGAGAGTGCCGCCACCGTGGAGGCCAACATCGACATGGGGTGGGCGTCGTAACGAAAGCCGCCCATGAAGGTTTTCACGTTTTCGTGGACGTACGTGTGATGCGTCACCAAGTGTACGAACTCCGAGAGTTCGGTGCGATTGGGAAGCTCGCCGTTCATCAAAAGGTACGCGACTTCCAGGTACGTCGATCGTTCCGCGAGCTGTTCAATGGGGTAGCCCCGGTACTCGAGAACACCCTTGTCGCCGTCGATGTAGGTGATCGCGCTGCGGCAGTTGGCGGTGTTGAGAAACGCGGGGTCATACGCCATGAGGCCGAAGTCGTCGGCCTCGACCTTCATCTGGCGCAGGTCCATGGAGCGAATGGTGCCATCGGTGATGGGCAGCTCGTAGGTTTTGCCGGTTCGGTTGTCCGTGACGGTGAGCGTGTCCTTGGGCATACCCTTCGTATTCCCCGCGCGCGGTCGGCTTTCAAGAAAAAAGCAGGCAAGAAAAAAGCAGCATCAACGCCGTGCCGTGACAATCCCCACATAAACGTACGCGAGCCCAAACGTCAGCGGGATGGCGCTCACCTCGGAGAAGCAACCTGTCGAACGCATGAGTTCGATGAAGCGTTCCCCCGCGGGAAACTGTGATGCTGTCTTCGGCAGGTACGTGTAGGCGCTTCGGTTTCGCGTCAGAAGGCCGCCCATCCAGGGCATGATCCAGCGGCTGTACAGCCGATACAAAGCACCGAAGAGGCCTTTGGGCTGCCCGAATTCCAAAACCACAACACGGCCCCCTGGGCGAGTGACGCGGGCCATCTCAGAAATTCCGCGACGAGGGTCGTCGACGTTGCGAATGCCAAAAGCGATGGTGGCCGCATCGTACGCGCCGTCCTCGTAGGGAAGCGACATGACGTCGGCGACTTCAAAGCGGACATCCAGCCTGGCGTCTTTCGCTTTTTGTGGGGACTTGGAAAGCATCTCGGCGCAAAAGTCGGTTCCAACAACAACGCCTTTGGGACCCACGGCGCGTTTGAGCGCAAGCGCCAGGTCGCCGGTTCCGGTCGCGCAGTCCAAGACTTTGGCTCCTTTGCGCAGCGCGGCCGCGCTGACGGTCGCCCGGCGCCAAAACCGATGTATCCCGAACGAAAGGACCTCGTTCGCAAGGTCGTAACGGGGCGCAATGGAGGCAAACATCTGACGGACGTCGTCGCTCACGGGAGGCCTGTTCAAAGAGTTTTGAACTTCTTGATGCGTTCCTGGCAAAGACGGTTTATGGAGATTGCGCCTTTGAGTCGAGCCCCATGAGTTTTGGCCCAAGTGCCGCAAAGCAGTTTGTCGCCGTGGTTCGGCGTGCCGGGTTGGACGACCCGTGGTCATTGTCGTTTCCAGAGCCGGTCCAGTTCTGTTGGGACGACGCCGCGTCGGGCGTTCGGGCTCTGGGGGCCGGGGTGCTTGCCACTTGGGAAGGAAGGGGGGGGTCGGCGTGGGACGAGGTCGACCGCCTCCACACGCCCGTTGGTTTTCCCCAAAGCGATGGACTGCCGAGCCCATACTGGATAGGCGCGGCGTTCGATCCCGATCGATTTGAGACCGCGGACAGCCCATGGGTGGACTTCCCGACGTTTCGCTGGGTGCTCCCTCGCTTCTTGGCCTGGCGCGAAGCTGGAGAGACGCAGTGGTGCGAGTTCGCGCGCGTGGGGAGCGGTGGCGAGCTTGCGGCGCTGCGGGCGCTCGAGACCGAAATCGACAGTCGCCAAGTCGGACAAGCCCTTGCGGGCGATCGCCCCCGCTTTGCGGTGACGCCTCAAGCGGCGCTCCAGGATGCGGCGCAATGGGGTGCGCGGGTTGCACAAGCGCTGAAGCAGATTGAGGCGAAGTCGCTCTCGAAGGTTGTGCTCGCGCGCACCCTCGACGGCAGCCTCACCGCGCCGCCTTCAGTGGCAGACACGGCACGGGCCTTGGCCGCTCACGCTGCTTCAGCGACCGTTTTCGTCACGCGCGGCCGCAGTGAAACGTCGTTGTTTGCGGGCGTCACCCCAGAACGGCTGATTCGTCTGCGCGGAAGGCGCTTCGAGACCGAAGCTTTGGCGAGCTCGTCGCGTGTTGAAGAAATCGACACGTTGGCGCGCGGTGACAAAGAAAAGCGCGAGCACGCGTCGGTGGTGCAGGGCATTCGCGAAGCGCTTGGCCCTTTTTGCTCCGCGCTTCATGTCGCTCCCGAGGCGCGGCTGTTGAAGCTCCCGTACGTCGCTCACCTGCGCACTCAGGTTTCGGGTGAACTGAAAGACGGCGTGCGTTTGGGTGCAATGCTTGGGGCGCTTGCGCCGACGTCAGCCGTGGGTGGGGAACCGGGCGCACAGGCCCTTGCCTTCTTGCGCGAGAACGAACCCTTCGACCGCGGTTGGTACGCCGGCACCATTGGTTTCGCGGGCCCTCGCGGCGTCGAGCTGCGGGTCGCCATTCGCTCGGCTCTTTTTCGCGCGACCCAAGTACGGCTCTTCGTGGGTGCTGGAATCGTTCGTGGGTCCAGCGCCGAAAGCGAATGGGCCGAAACTGAAAACAAGGCACGCGCCATTCTGGAAGCGATTGCAGGCGGTCCGGGGGCGGCGAGATGACAGCAGCCCTGAATCAGCGCTGGGCGCAGCGCTTTATTGAAGAGGTGGTGGCGCAGAGCGGCGCGCAAGTGGCCCTTGTTTGCCCTGGGTCACGCTCGACAGCGCTGGCCTTGGCTTGTGCAGAACACCCATCGCTTCGCTGCGTGTCGGTCATCGATGAACGGTCCGCAGGCTTTGTGGCTTTGGGTGTGGGCAAAGCCTCGGGGCGTCCGGCGTTGGTGCTGGTGACTTCAGGTACGGCGGGTGGACACCTTTTGCCTGCAGTGATGGAGGCTTCCGCTTCGGACGTGCCGATGGTGGTGCTGACCGCAGACAGACCTTGGGAGCTGCACGACTTCGGCGCGCCGCAAACGATTTCGCAGCGGAGCTTGTACGGTGAATTCATTCGCCGCCAAGTTCAGCTGCCCGCGCCAGAAGAGGGAGAAGCGGCGAGCGCGCATCTGTGCGCGCTTGCGCGGCTCGGAGCGCGTGCCGCGCTGCATCCGCACCGAGGTCCGGTCGCGTTCAACGTGCCGTTTCGCGAACCGTTCGTTCCGCTTGCTCCGCTCGTCGAGCCAAGTCACAAACATGCTGTGCGCGTTGCCACATGGTTGCCGCCGACGGCCACAGTCTCGGAAGCCGGCATTCAAGAAGTTCGCGAGCGCGTGTCGCATGCCAAACGCGGCATTATCGTGGTGGGCCCGCGCGACGCAGCCGATGGGCTGGCCGACGCGTTGACCGATTTGTCGCACGCCACCGGTTTCCCGATCTTGGCAGAAGCAACCTCACAGATTCGCTTTCGCGCTCGCGCGCCGGTCGTGAGGACGTATGACTCGCTTGTTCGCATTCCAGAGTTCGCCAAGGCACACGCGCCGGACTGGGTGCTTCGCTTTGGCGGTGGGCTGACGTCGAGGCGTCTCACGCAATGGCTAGACGTGTGCCAACCGAACGTGGTTCTTGTTCAAGAAGGTTCACGCACGCACGATCCCTCACACCTAGCAACCGACGTCATTCTGGGCCCTGCGGTGGAGGTGGCGCGAGCGCTGATGCCGCCATCGCCGCGTCCTTTGACGGCCTGGCGGGAATCCTGGCTGTCGGCTGACGCCATCGCGCGAAAAGCGTTGCAGCGGGCGCTGCCGAGTTCAGGTTTGAGCGAACCCCGTGTCGCGCAGGTGCTGATGGAAGAATGCGGCGCACGACCCGTGGTTGTCGCCAGCAGCATGCCCATCCGCGACGTCGATGCGTTTGGGCTGACGTCGCACGCCCCCAGGGTGCTCGCCAATCGCGGGGCCAATGGCATCGACGGTGTCATTTCGACCGCCGTGGGCGTGGGGTTGGCGACGGGCGGCGACGTTGTGGCTTTGGTGGGTGACCTTGCACTGGTGCACGACCTTGGCGGGTTGCTCACGGCGAAGCGCGCAGGCGTGCGCCTCACGGTGGTGGTCGTCAACAATGATGGCGGCGGCATTTTTTCATTCCTGCCGTTGGCGGGAACGACCCCGCATTTTGAATCACTCTTCGCGACGCCGCATGGCGCACAGTTCGAGAGTGCCGCCCAGTGGGCTGGTGCGAGCTACGCGTTGGCGAAGGATGGCGAACGCCTTGCCGCGGTCTTGCGCGAGCGCGCGCACGGGGTTCGCGTCGTCGAGGTCAAAACGCAACCTGACACCAACGTCGCCATTCACGAGGCGCTTCACGCGGCCGTGGCCGAAGCCCTGTCGAACCCAAAGGGGGGCGCGCGGTGAGGCTCGCTTTCGAGACATGGGGGCTTGGAAGCCAGCCACTCGTGCTTCTGCACGGCTTTTCCGGAAACAAGACGAGCTGGCGGCATTTCACGCCGTATTGGAAAGACTTGTACTCGGTCATCGCGGTGGATCTCCCTGGGCATGGCGAGTCAGATGCTCCGCCGCCAGGCCGTGCGGGGTTTCAAGCGACGCTGGATGCACTGGATGCCCTGGTTCGCGAACGCGCGCGGGAGCCGGTCCATGTCGTCGGGTACTCGCTCGGTGCGCGCATGGCGTTGCATTGGGCCCTTCGAGGCGGCGGACGCGTTGTGAGCCGCTTGGTGTTGGAAAGCGGCACGCCGGGCCTGCGTCGGCGAAAAGCCCAACGCGCGCGTGTGCGTGACGATGAACGCTGGGTTTCGCTGCTGGAAACCAAGGGCGTGAGCGCGTTCGTCGAGGCCTGGGAGCGCCAGCCCTTGTTCCAAACCCTTGAACGGATCCCCGGGGAGCTGCGGACAGCGCTTCGGGAAAGGCGCTTGTCGGCGCGCCGAGAAGGGCTTGTGGCTTCGCTGCGGGCGTTGGGGACTGGCGCTCAGCGCAGTGCATGGAACGACCTGCACCGCTTGCGAGTGCCCACCTTGCTGGTCACTGGCGCCCAGGACGCCAAGTTCACCGAGATTGCCAAACGGATGAGCGCTGAATTGCCGCTTGCCTGGCGCTGCACGATTGCCGGCGCGGGGCACGCGCCGCACTTGGAAGCCCCTGAGGCCTATGCGGCTGAAGTGTCGTCGTTTTTGAACCATCTGTTGCCCGGCGATGAGGATTGGACGTCACGCGCAGAAGGAAGGAGCCGGTCGTGAAGTTTGAATGGGTGTCGGTCAAGTCGTTCGAGGATATTCGCTATGACAAATGGGATGGCATGGCGAAGATCACCATCGCCCGTCCTGAAGTGCGAAACGCTTTTCGGCCGCAGACGCTGTTCGAGCTGTCCTGGGCGTTCAACGATTCACGCGAGGACCCCGAAGTCGGTGTTGTCATCCTGACCGGGCAGGGACCCGACGCATTTTGCTCCGGTGGCGATCAGCGTGTTCGTGGCAAGGAAGGCTACGTCGGAAAAGACGGCGTTCCGCGGCTTAACGTGCTCGACTTGCAAAAACAGATTCGCAGCCTGCCCAAGCCCGTTGTGGCCATGGTGGCAGGCTATGCCATCGGCGGTGGACATGTGCTGCACGTCGTCTGCGACTTGACCATTGCCGCAGACAACGCGCGCTTCGGACAGACCGGCCCCAAAGTCGGTAGTTTTGACGGAGGCTTCGGTGCTTCGTATCTCGCCGAGCTCGTCGGCCAAAAGAAGGCGCGCGAGATTTGGTACCTCTGTCGCCAGTACGACGCCCAGGCCGCGTTGGCGATGGGGCTCGTCAACGCCGTTGTTCCGCTGGAGCGGCTCGAAGAAGAAACCGTCACGTGGTGCAGAGAGATGCTCGACAAGAGCCCCATGGCCCTCCGGGTTCTCAAGTCCGCGTTCAACGCCGACTTGGACGGGCAAGCGGGCATTCAGGAGCTCGCCGGGAACGCGACGCTGCTCTACTACATGTCCGAAGAAGCGCAGGAAGGTCGCAGCGCCTACGTTGAGAAGCGACCACCCAACTTCAAGCGTTTCCCGAGAAGACCATGACGACGTCGAGCGCCGTCGACAACGCAGCCTCGACGACGGGCCCATCGCTTTGGGCGCTCGTGTGGACTGCCATTCGTCCCAAAACACTGTCCGCGGCGGTGGCGCCCGTGGCCGTCGGGACGGGCTTGGCGTTCGCCGAACACAGTTTGCGTGGGTTGCCGGCGCTGGCGGCTTTGGCCGGCGCAGTGCTGATTCAAATTGGGACAAATCTGGCCAACGACTACTACGACTTTGTACGCGGGGCCGACACCCAGGAACGGGTGGGGCCCGCGCGCTTGGCGCAGCGGGGATGGTTGGCGCCTTCGCAAGTTCGGGCCTGGGCGTTCGCGGCGTTTGCGGCGGCCGTGGTCGTGGGTGCCTATCTCGTCAGTGTTGCCGGTTGGCCGATTTTGGCCGTCGGACTTTTGTCTCTGGTGTCTGGCTATGCGTACACCGGCGGTCGGTATCCGCTGGGCTACCACGGACTTGGGGACGTCTTTGTCTTCGTGTTTTTCGGCCTGGTCGCTGTCTCGGGCACGTTGTTCGTTCAAGCTTTGCATGTGACCGTTGAGGCGCTTGTGGCTGGCGCCGGCGTCGGCGCGTTGGCGACAGCGATCTTGGTGGTGAACAACCTGCGGGATCGCGAAACAGATGCCAAGAGTGGCAAGCGCACGCTTGCCGTCCGCTGGGGCGTGTCCGCGACGCGGGCAGAGTACGTGGCGATGCTCGGCCTGGCGGCTGTTGCCGCGGTGGCGCTGGCGCTGCAGATGTCACACAGCGGTCCGCTCTTGGGATTGTTGGCCATGCCGCTGGCCAAGCGACCGTTGCAGCGCGTGCTGCACCTTGGCGGCGCGGCGCTGAATCCGGCACTGGGTGAAACCGCACGACTTCTCTTCGCTTATTCGCTGCTCTTGTCGTTGGGGTGCGTGTTCGGGGGCCTGGCGTGAGAATGGACTTGTCGTCTTGGGAGTTGCCGCTGCTGCTGCCGGTCCGAATCGGAAGCGTGGAGACGCGCGTGCGCCGCGGCTTGCGTGTCAAAGTGGGCGCCGGCGACCTGGAGGGAATCGGGGAGTGTGCCCCGACGCCGGAGTTGGGAACAGAGACCCTCGAGGCGTCCCACGCCCGGCTTGTCGAAGTGGCGCGCGACTGGGAGCAGGAACGCGCGCCAGAGTCTTTGGAGCGTATCGATCAACTTTTGGATGCCGGCGTATTGCGCGACGCTCCCGCCGCTCGGTCGGCGGTGGAGATGGCTTTGCTCGACGTACTGGGGCGTCGCTCAGGCGTGCCGCTGGCGAAACTTTTCGACGACTCGCCCAGTGCGACGGTCGAGGTCTCCGCGCAGCTCATCACCCGGGACACAGAGACCGCCATTCGACTGGCCTTGCGCGCGGTGGGGCTTGGCTTTCAGACATTGAAACTCAAAGTTCGCGACAGCCGCGAATGCGAGCGCGTGGGTGCCGTCCGAAACGCGATTGGACGTGCTTTCAAACTTCGCGTGGACGCCAACGGTCAATGGTCGGAGACCGAAGCCCTGGAACATTTACAGGCCTTCTCGCGCTACCACGTCGAACTGTGTGAACAGCCGGTAGCCGATTTTGCCACCTTGCTGCGCGTGGCGGCCGAATCGCCTGTCCCCTTGGCAGCGGATGAGTCGGCCAAGAACGCTTTGGCGGACGGTCCGGGGTCGATTCGCTTCGTCGTTTTGAAGCCGCTGGTGTGGGGCGGGCTTGTCCGCGTGTGGCGTGCAGCTCAGCAAGCGAAAAGTCTGGGCCTCACGGTGGTGCTCACGCACGCATTTGATTCACCCCGTGCCTGCGAAGCCGTTGCCCATCTGGCGAGCGCCCTGGAATCGAACGTCCAATCGCGTGTCGCGCATGGGGTTGGCGGCTGGGGTTGGAGCCCTCGCGCCAGCTTTGGCGTCGATGAAGCCAAGCCCCATCTCTGGACCCTGAGCAGCCGTCCAGGACTTGTTGATCGGGAGGGGGCACGCGAATGACACATGCCTGTCCTGTTCAGTCTGCAGCGCGAAATTCCCCTGGGGCCAAGGCCCTGGAGACCGCTGCGGTGCGCTGGAACTACAGTGAGCTCGAGGCTCAAATTGACGCGACGGCGCGACGGTGGGGGCGGCTTGGCGTGCAGCCAGGCGACAGGATTGCGTCGCTATGTGGGAACGAGGCCCAATCTGCTGTGGGCTTCTTCGCGTGCGCTCGAGTCGGAGCGGTCTGGGCGCCGGTGCATGCGCGCCTCGCCCCTGTCGAACAAGCCGCGCTGCTGAAGCGTCTCGCTCCGGCGCGCTTGCTGGACGAGAACGGCGCGGACGGTCCCTGGTCGCCAACCGACAGTGAGGCGCCCGCGATGTTTTCGGTGCCACGGGCCCCGCCAGATGGCACGGCCGCAATACTCTTTAGTTCTGGGACAACGGGGACCCCGAAGGCCGTGTTGTTGTCCTGGCGCAACTTTGATGCGCTCGCCGATGCGGCTCGGCGGCGCCTTGGGGACAGTCCAGCCGATCGTTTCCTGCTTTCGCTTCCGCTGCATCACGTTGGCGGCTTGGCCATGTTGTATCGGGCCATGTGGAGCAGGGCGCGCGTTCACCTGGAAGCGCGCTGGGACGCGCAGGCGCACCTTTCGACCCTGGCTGATTTTGGGGCGACCCAGGTGAGCTGGGTACCGACACAGCTCAAGAGACTCTTGGGGGTTTTGTCGCCCTCCACACGTCTGTCACTCCGGGTTGCGCTGGTGGGCGGTGGGCCCGTGCCCGCAAGCCTCTTGGCGAGGGCGGACGCGCAGGGGCTTCCAGCGGTTCAGACGTACGGGCTCACGGAAGCGACGTCGCAAGTCTGTACCGAGTTGCCGGCCGACGCGACGGGCGAGACCGCAGGGCCTCCGCTGGAGGGTGTGGAGGTTCGCGTTCGCGCAGCCGACGGCAACGTGTGCCCACCCGGGGAAATCGGAGAGATCGAAATCCGCGGCCCAAGCGTGAGCTCCGGCTATTGGGGCGAGAAACCGCGCGGTGAGGCTTGGTTCGCGACGGGGGACCTGGGGGCACTGGATGCACGCGGTCGTCTTCACGTTGCTGCGCGCCGCGTCGATCTCATCGTGAGCGGCGGAGAGAACATCTACCCGGCCGAGGTGGAGTCGGTTTTGGCGCGCCACCCGGCGGTCGCCGACGCCGTCGTCGTGCCGGTGATGGATGAAGAGTGGGGACAGCTCCCAGTCGCGATGGTGCAGGCGCGTCCTGGGGCGCGGGTGGAAGAGGCGCTCCTGCGCGCGTTTGCGCGCGAGCAGTTGGCCGCCTTCAAAGTGCCGAAGCGTTGTTTGGAAGTCATTGAAGTTCCACGTCACGCTAACGGAAAGCTGAACCGGTACGCAGCGCGCGCTCATGTGGAACGCGCGTTGGGTGTCGGCTTCTTGACTGAGAGAACATGAGAGCACGACGACTTTTGGAAAAGGTGGATGCCACGCCGGAGTATTTGGCCGACGTTGAAAAACTCTTGGAACGCACGTTGGCGAACCCGGAGCGCAGCGTTTTCGTGGGCGGGCCACTCCAGCAAGCGGCCAGGCACCTCACCTTGGGGGCGGGCGGTAAACGCATTCGACCGCTGCTCGCCTTTCTGTTCGCCCGCGCGGTGGGTGTTCGAGGCGTGGACGTTGTGACCATCGGGACATCGGCAGAGCTCGTTCACAGCGCAAGTCTTCTGCATGACGACGTCGTTGACGCCGGGATGTTTCGGCGCAGCCGTCCCACGGTCAATGCGCAGTGGGGCAACATCACGGCGGTGATGGCGGGCGACATGCTGCTGGTCAGCGCGATTCGGCTGCTCGAGTCGCTCGATCGACGCATCACCCAAGAGGCCGTTCGCACCGTCGACGAAATGACGCGGGCCACGATGGCTGAAGTGGAGGCCCGCAATGACCTGGACGTGCCGATCGACCGCTTCCGGGCGATCTGCGAGGGGAAAACGGGTTCATTGTTCGCGTACTGTGGAAGCGCCGCTGCCATTCTGGGTGACGACAAGGACGCGCAGTCTCGATTCTCAGCCTTCGCTCGGCACTTGGGTGTGGCGTTTCAGTTCGCCGACGATGTTTTGGATCTCACCGGGCAAGACGCGAAGAAGCCGCAGTATGCCGATTTGCGCTCCCGGACGCCGTCGCTGCCCGTCTTGATCGCCGCGAAGGACGCCAGCCTGCGTCGGAGCATTCGAGACCTGTGGGGTTTCGGCTCAATGTCCGATGAGCGCGTGCGAGAAGTGGGTGAGGCCATCTTGGCGTCGGGCGCCGTCGGCACCGCTGCGAAGAAGGTGAATGCGGAAATCGCGCTTGCGCAAGACGCGCTCCGACCCCTGTCCAGTCGTGTCGGTGTCGATGAGCTCTTGAGCTGGGCGACACAGCTCGCCGACAGCGTTGAGACCGGAGGTTCACGATGAAGGGTTACGCCTGGACGGAAACCTCGGACGCGCCCGTCGAGGTCGAAAGCATTGGTCAGCTTGCCCGTTGGGAGGCCATCGCGGCCGACGCCGTCGGCCAGGTGATCGAGTTCTGGGGTTTCAAGCGCAACCATGGGCGCGTCTGGGCGCTGCTCTATTTGCGGGGTCAGCCGCTTTCCGCGCAGCACATCGAGCAGGAGCTCGGGCTGTCCAAAGGCGGCGTCTCCATGTGGATCCGCGACTTGGAACGCTGGGGTGTTGTGTTGCGCGTGCGCGAACCCAGCAGTGCGGCGTGGTTCTACAGGGCGGAGATCGATCTGCTTCGGATGGTTCGCCGCGTCCTCGAAGAGCGCGAAGCGGGACTCATCGCTCGGATTCGTGCAGACCTTTTGGAGGCCAAACGGCTTGCCGGTCTGACGCCGACTGTTCGCCGCGACGCCCTGGCGCGACTGGATCGCATGCTTCTCGTTGCACAGGCGGCGGAGAAGGCGCTGCGCGCTTTCGTCAAAACCGCGCAGCTTGATCTGGGTCAGGTCGTTCGTGCTTTTCGTGACGTTTCGGGATAGCCCAGCGCTCTGTGTTCGCTAGGATGCGGACGCCATCACCGCTTGGGAGGTTTTCACCGCCATGCCACCGTCATCGCCGCCACCCACAAACGGTGAGCGCATCTCGTTCAAGAACGGGAAGCTCGATGTTCCAGATCGCCCCATTCTTCCTTTCATTGAGGGGGATGGCACTGGACGCGACATTTGGCGAGCCTCTCAGGCCGTTTTTGACGCTGCCGTCGAGAAGGCCTACCGGGGCAAACGAAAAATCGCCTGGATGGAAGTCCTCGCCGGCGAAAAGGCGTTCAAGGCCGTCAACAACTGGCTCCCCGATGAAACCATTGCGGCGTTTCGAACGTACTTGGTGGGCATCAAGGGACCGCTGACGACGCCAGTGGGCGGAGGCATTCGCTCGCTCAATGTCGCGCTAAGGCAGCTGTTGGATTTGTACGTTTGCCTTCGACCTGTCCGGTACTTCAAAGGCGTGCCGTCGCCGGTGAAGTCGCCTGAAAAGGTCGACATGGTGATCTTTCGGGAGAACACCGAAGACATCTATGCGGGCATCGAGTTTGAAGCCGGAACCGAGCGCGCAACCAAGTTTTTGGAGCTGCTCAAGCGTGAGTTCCCCAAGGAGTTTGAAAAAGTTCGTTTCGCCGAGCAATGCGGCGTCGGGGTGAAGCCCGTTTCCAAAGAGGGCAGTGAACGCCTGATTCGTGCGGCGCTCGAATACGCCGTGGCGCACAAGCGAAAGTCGGTCACGTTCGTCCACAAGGGCAACATCATGAAGTTTACGGAGGGCGCGTTTCGTCAGTGGGGGTATGCACTGGCAGAAAGCGAATTCAAAGACAGTGTGTTCACTTGGGAAGAGTGGGAGCGTGTGAAGGCGAAGTCAGGCGAAGAGGCCGCCAACGCCGCGCAAAAAAGTGCGTTGGCTTCGGGAAAGATTCTGGTGAAGGACGCCATCGCCGACATCACCTTGCAGCAAGTCTTGACCCGTCCCGAGGAGTTTGACGTCATCGCCACGTTGAACCTCAACGGCGACTACTTGTCAGACGCGCTGGCGGCGCAAGTCGGCGGCATTGGGATCGCACCGGGCGGCAATATTAACTACGTCACGGGCCATGCCGTGTTCGAGGCGACCCATGGCACCGCGCCCAAATACGCTGACCTCGACAAAGTGAATCCGGGTTCAGTCATCCTTTCCGGGGAGATGATGCTCCGTCACCTGGGCTGGAACGAAGCGGCGGATTTGATTCTTCACGGCATGGACCGCGCGATTTCCAAGAAGACCGTCACGTATGACTTTGCGCGGCTGATGCGGCAAGAAAGCGCGACGGCGGTGACCGAAGTGAAGTGCAGTGAATTTGGGCAGGCGATCATCCAAAACATGCAGGGGTAAGCAGCGACATGGCGACATCTCGAAAGAAGAAGATTGGTCTTATTGGCGGCGGTCAGATCGGCGGTAATCTTGCATTGCTCGCGGTGCAGAAACAGCTGGGCGATGTCGTGCTGTTCGACATTCCCGCCGCAGAGGGACTCGTCAAAGGGAAGGCCCTGGACATCAACCAGCTCTCTGCGGTCGATGGCTACGACTGCCGGGTGACGGGTGCCACTGACTGGAAAGATGTCGCTGGCTCGGACGTCGTCATCATCACGGCAGGTGTTCCGCGAAAACCGGGCATGACACGCGAGGACTTGCTCGACATCAATCTGAAAATCATGCGCGATGTTGCGGCGAACGTGAAGACACACTGTCAAAATGCGTTTGTCATCAACATCGCCAATCCGCTGGATGCCATGGTGTACGCGCTGCACAAGATCTCCGGACTGCCGAAGCAAAAAGTGGTCGGTATGGCAGGCGTGTTGGACACGTCACGCTTCAAGTGCTTCATCGCCGAGGCCACGGGGTGCAGCATTCGCGACGTCGAGGCCCTGGTGCTTGGCGGTCACGGCGATGACATGGTGCCCTTGGTCCGTTACACGACGGTCGGTGGTGTCCCCCTGACCGAGTTGCTTCCCAAAGAGAAAATTGACGCCTTGGTGAAGCGCACGCGCGAAGGCGGGGCAGAGTTGGTGGCACTGTACAAGACCGGATCGGCGTATTTTGCCCCAGCGTCGTCTGCCATCGCGATGGCCGAGAGCTATTTGCTCGATCGAAAGCGTGTTCTCCCGACGGCGACGCTTCTCCAAGGGGAGTACGGGATTCGCGATTACTTCATGGGCGTGCCGGTTCAAATTGGCGCGGGTGGCGTCGAACGCATCATCGAAGTGAAACTCAATGAGACCGAAAAAGGCGAGATGGAGAAGTCCTTTCAGTCGGTCAAGAAGACCGTCGACAGTGTGAAGCTCTAGTTTTCTTTCGTTTGACCCATCGAGACGGGGTGCCAAATGGGCGCGACACGCAAGTGGACATTCGCTGGGTTAGCAGTCGTCGGCGGGCAGAACTGCGCGAGCACAGCCTGCTGCCCAGGATTCGCCTGTGTCACGGTGGGCGATGATCAGATCTGCCAGGTGGTCTTTGGCACTTAGTGCCGCCATTGAGCCTTTTCGTTCACTGCGGCCGCCGAGGCACGAAACGTTCTTTGTTGAATGGCGGCTGCGCGTTAGAAACCCCACGACTTCGTTTCGTTCGTCGAGGGTGTAACGCATGGCTTCAGCAGCGCGGTTTACGGTCGTCGGTGGTGGCCTCGCAGGCTTGATGACGACCATCAAGCTTGCGGAGGCGGGGCATCACGTGGACGTCTTGTCGATTGTCCCCGTGAAGCGATCACATTCCGTCTGCGCGCAGGGCGGCATTAACGGCGCCGTCAACACGAAAGGCGAAGGCGATCACCCCGACATCCATGTGAAGGACACGCTGCGGGGCGGCGATTTTTTGGCCGAGCAGGCATCGGTCAACGGCATGTGTCATGCGGCGCCTGGCATCATCTACCTGCTCGACCGCATGGGCGTCCCATTCAACCGTACGGCGGAGGGCCTTCTCGACTTTCGGCGCTTTGGCGGGACGCTCCATCACCGCACGGCTTTCGCCGGCGCCACGACGGGGCAGCAGCTCTTGTACGCGTTGGACGAACAGGTCCGACGTTGGGAGGTCGAAGGTCGCGTGACCAAGTACGAGTTCTGGGAATGGCTCGGCATGGTCAGAGACGGTGAAGGGCGATGCGTGGGCAGCGTGGCGCTTGACCTGCGCACGATGGAAACGCGCACATTTCCAGCTGAAGCGGTGATGTTGGCCACCGGCGGGCCTGGCATTGTGTTCGGTCGTTCCACCAACTCGGTCATCAACACGGGCAGTGCTGCGGGCCGCGCCTACTTGGAGGGCGCGATCTACGCGAACGGCGAATTCATTCAAGTTCACCCCACATCGATTCCAGCAGAAGACAAATTGCGCCTGATGAGCGAATCGGTCCGGGGTGAGGGCGGCCGAATTTGGGTGCCCAAGAAAAAGGGCGACACGCGCGATCCGAAAACGATTCCCGACGCCGAGCGCTGGTACTTCTTGGAAGAGAAATACCCCAAGTACAAAAACCTTGTTCCACGCGACGTGGCCACCCGCGAAATCTTCACCGTCTGTCGCGAGATGGGGATGGGCATCGGCGGAAAGGATGGTGTGTTCCTCGACGTGACACACATCCCCGCGCCTGTGCTGGACGCCAAGATCAAAGGCGTCATGGAAATTTACGAGAAGTTTGTCGGTGACGACCCGCGGCATACGCCGATGGTCATTTTCCCCGGCATGCACTACTCGATGGGCGGGCTGTACGTGTCGTTTGAGGCGGGCAGCAACCACGAGCCCGTCGTGGGCAGTCCGAAGAATCAGGCCACCCACGTGCCGGGCCTGTACGCCGGCGGCGAAGCAGACCATTCCATCCACGGCGCCAATCGCTTGGGCGCCAATTCGCTGTTGTCGTGCATCTATTCGGGCCTCATCGGCGGCCCGGCGATGGTGGCGTACGCCCAGAACAACGCGAAAAGTGCCAAAGCCGTTCCGGAGAAGTATTTCAGCGATGCCAAGAAAAGCTGGGACGACCGGATGTCGGGCATCCGACGGATGGATGGGCCGGAGAACCCGTGGTCACTGTCGCGCGAACTGGGCGATGTGATGACCGAAAACGTGACCGTGGTGCGGCACAATGACCGGCTTCGAAAGACGATGGACAAGATTGCAGAGCTCAAAGACCGCTGGAAGCGGGTGGGCGTGCAAGACACCAACGCCACCAACAACCGGGGCGTCACCTTCGTCAACCAACTGTGGAACATGTACGCCCTGGCCGAAGTCATCACGAAGGGCGCCCTGATGCGCGACGAGAGCCGTGGCGCACACTACAAGCCGGAATTTTCGTTGCCCGAGCCCAAGACAAAAGACCCGCGCGAAGACCTGGAATGGATGAAGCTGTGGAAAGCGCGCAACGAAAAATGGGCGAAAACGACGATGGCCAAGCACACTGGCTCTGGCCCAGAGATTTCCTACGAGGCCATTGCCACGCCTGTCTTGGACCCTGAGCCGCGCTGGTACGCCTAGAGAGACGAGAACGCCCCATGGAAACCACTTCACGTACCGTTCGCTTTCAGATTGTCCGGCAAGACGCACCCGACGCCCCGGAGCGCGTTGAGTCATTCGACGTTCCATATTTAAAGGGTGCGAACGTCATTTCCTGCTTGATGCAGATGCAGCGGCATCCCGTGACGGTCGAAGGCAAGCGAACGTCCCCTGTGGTTTGGGACTGCAACTGCCTGGAAGGTGTGTGCGGCAGCTGTGCGATGAACATCAACGGCCGAGTGCGATTGGCCTGCGAAGCGTTGGTCGACCGCTTGGAACACCCAATTCGGCTTGAACCCATGCGGAAGTTCCCCTTGGTGCGAGATCTCACCGTCAATCGTGATCGCATGTTTGAAGCGCTGAAACAGGTGAAGGGCTGGATTCCCATCGACGGAACCCACAACTTGGGCCCAGGGCCACGCCAGTCGCCTGCGGTTCAGGAGGATCGCTACACGTTGTCCACGTGCATTTCGTGTGGATCGTGTTTGGAAGCCTGTCCGCAAGTCAGCGTCGACAACCATTTCTTAGGTGCCGCTGCG
>JBJXGM010000035.1:0-12870 GCA_046155985.1 Myxococcaceae bacterium
TTGCGGGCCCCTCCTTTCGTCCTCACGTACAGAGAGCACGCTGCGGCGAAAGGGCCTCCCGCGCCTGGCATCTCGGCCTGCTCGCGACGTTTTTCAGCAGCCTGCTAGGCGGTCACAGCGCGTTCCAGCGCCCGACGCTTGAGTCGCACGTCCATCGACCGATGCGCTGACCGTGCTGCGCTTTGATTTCCCAGGCTGGGTCGTTCCCCTCCCAGCCACAGTCGAACCACTGATTCTCCAGGCATAGAAATCTGGGGTCGCCGTTCGAGAGGCCCACGGTGTCATTTTGGCCAGGCAACAAGGTTCGACAGTTTAGCCCTGGGTTGACGATTCTACGGCCGATGTCCGCGAATTTCGCCCGTACGATGGGCGAGCTGCGGGCGCCAGTCCACGGGCCCATTCCCACCTCATCGAAGCTCCACCAGATGAAGGGAAAAATTCCCACGATTCGCGGATTCGATGACGCCATTTGAAAATGAGCCTCGGCCTCGGCTGCGATGGTGTCCTGAGAGGGGATATACCCCGCGAAGTCCCCTTGGAATGCCCGGGGGATGAGCACAATCTCCTGGCGAGGAGACAGGCCGTTTTGAAGGGTGGTGACCATCTGCGCGACCGACTGGTTGCCAAAGCAATTGCCCCACGCCGTGTAGCAATCGAAGGACAGCCAGTCGGCATTGGACGGGACTGCGTATCCAAACCGGGGAGCGAGCGCGAGCCCGTAGACCCATGCACTCGTGTAGTTCACCCAGGCTGCTGCGCTTGGAAGAATGGACTTCACGAGCGCGATGTTGGCCTCGATTTTTCTTCTCTGCGCCTGACAATTTTCGGGGGTCCAGCCGTTCGGGAATCGGGCACCGTTGTAGTTGCAGTCGGGCTCATCCGCGATGCTCACCGCAAGGATTTGGTTCGCGTAGGGCTGAACGACCTGAGCCCATTCCGCAACCTGGGCGGGAATCGGAGTTCCCACGTCGATGGCCTCAAAGTACAGCCAATGCACCACCACCCGGAGGCCTCGCTCGGCGGCCTTTCGCAGCGTGACCGTCGTCGCCGCCAGGGACCAAGGGACGGGGGAATATTTCGTGACGTTGATGTAACCCGCTTGGTCCCCAAGGACTTCGTCGATCGGACGTGGATTGCTGGTGTCCCAATACCCGAAATACTTGAGGCCAGAAGGAGCGACCGGCAGCAGCGGGCGGGCCGCGACCTGAAACGCGGCCGTGGCTGCGGGCGATACGACGGTGCCAGCGACTGCGAACAGAAAATACCCGTACGAATGGCCTGGGATAACCGGGAGGTCCACTTGGGTTGCCGCCACATTGTTCATGCAAAGGTATGCGCACCCTCCCGGTGAACGCGGGTCGCGAAGGTCGGGCTGAGTGTAGTCGGCCACAACGATGGCGTAGCTCGTGGCAGTTGGCTCGGCGTTCCAGCGGATTCGAATCGAATTCGTTAATCCATGGAACACGGTCCCATTCGCAGGCGCCATCAGCACCGGGGCCGGGATCGATCCGCTCACGGAGAACTGGGCCTCCGCGGCGGGCGAGCGGCCGTCGTCTGGGTCCGTCAGGAATATGCGGATCCGGTAAGCGTGCCCATCCTGTACGGGTATTTCGAGGGCAGGTTCGTGGAGTGGATCGGTGCAAACATACGCACAGTTTCTAGGCGATAGCGCCGATCGGAGGGAGGGATCCGTTTCGTCATCCACCCTGACAAACACGCCCCGGGAAACGTTCTGGGTGGCCCAGGCGACCTGTACGGTGCGCGTTCCCACAACCAGGGTAGACAGGTGCACGGGAGCGACGAGTTGGACGCTTTCACTCGGCACAGGCAGGACGGGTGGTGGGTTCGCCCGCGGGCCTATCGTTTGCCCCTCGCACGCCAGGATGAGCAAGCTCAAGCAGGGCCCCCAAAAGACGTGAGTCCCGCGCCAGGTGAGAGTCCTGACCGAGTTCGCTTTCACCCTTGGGTCAACCTTCTTGGTCGTCACGGGGTGGTTCTTCTCGGGGCGCCGGGCTCGGGGAGGAACGCATCAGCTCCACGCCACGAAAACACGCGGACGCCGCCACGGGAATGCGCGAGGAGAAACAGGCTCACGCTGGGTTATCGTCTGCTCGGGACGGCTTGTTTCGTCTCACTTGAGCATGCCCAGGCATGTGTTCAGGGGAATCGCATCTTTGTGGGGATGGGCTTGCTGTGCGGGCGGGATGGGTGAGGGATTTCACGGGATTGGCGAAAGGGGGCAGGACTGCCGTGAGGGAGCGGCTCATGGCCCACTTCAAACGACGAGTCTGAAATGACGGCCGCCGTTGAGCTTTTCATCATTGGGCCGCGCGAGACCGAAGCGATTCGGAAGGGAATCCTGAAAGGTGTTTCGTCGACCGAATTGATGCGCCGTGCAGTCGCATCGTTGGGTCCGGCATATGAGCAGAAGTTTCGGGAGTACTGGTGGGAGGACCAAAACACCAGCGCTGTTGAGGCACGGTTGTTTTTAGTACGGCTGCCGAAACAACCTGAGCCGTGGGCCCGCGCCCAACTCTAGAAAAAAGCCAAACGAAAAGCGCACGCGTGCGTCGCCATCGAGCAGGCCAGGGGGGGGATTTGGAAAAGGCTGGGCCCGGTGAAACGCCGCAATCGCTTCGGCATCCAAAAACTCCAGGCCGCTGCTTTTTTCGACGGCGATGTCGCGGAGTGAGCCTTTGTCGTCCAGCGTGACGGTGAGCAGGGTGTAGCGGTCTTTGCCGCTATAGATGTCGCCTGTGGGGTCGCGCTGGCGAAGGGGTACGCCCGGGTTCCAGTGGATGCCCACACTTTGTTTCACGCGATTGAAAAATGAGGCGTACCGCCATTCTTTCGTGTTGAGGAAGGTCCCTTCGCCTTCTTCAATATTCTCGAGGCGGTCGTTCGCGGCGGCGCCCGTGATTTGGTCCAAAACCGCCTGCGAGGGCATCAGCTGCAACGGACCGCGTGTGCCCGCACGTCCTTCGGAAGCTTCGCTGTCGGCACCTTCGGGGTTGCCCGGCTCAATACGCAAGCGCTTTGAATTTCCGCGCACGGCTTCGCTCTCTGCACGGTTCGGCAGGCTTGGCCCCAGGCCTTCGGTGCGGGGTGCACGCATCGCCAGCCTGTCGCGCTGTGGTGAGTCTGGGACTTCGAACGTGCCGCGACGCTGGGCAGGAGGCGTGGTGGCGTTGCCGCGTCCGCCCAAGCCCGCAAGGGGGGAGCCCGTTTGGCCTTCTCCGGTGCGCGGATTGGGTGACGTCTCGCGGGGCATGGCGTTTCGGTAGTGCGGCGTTGTTTCGCGCGCGCGGGTTTCGCGCTTCACCGTGTTGGAAGTTTCCGCCAGGTATTTCGCATCCGGCGATTCTTCGCGGTTGCCGGGTTGTACCGCGACGACTTGCCCCTTAGGGGGAGGGGTGGGCGTGAGGGGTATTGGCTTGGGCGGGGGTGCAGGCCTCGCCGGGCCGCGGTTTTTCTGCCACTGCGAGTCAGAAAGCGGCCGCATCGCAAAAGCAGGCGCAGGCGTTTGCGGGGGAGGACGACGCTCGACCCTGGGACTCGGTGGCAACAACAGCCAAACCAGGAGTGCGAGCCCATGCAAGACGAGGCCGAGCCCCATCCCCAAAAACAAGCGAAGCCCGTCCTTCGGACGGCGCGCTGTAGACCGCCAACTCACAGGCCCAGCTTAACCTCAGTACAGGGCTTCGGCTTGGGCGCCATTGAAGTAGTGGCGCAGGATGGTTCGGTAATCCTGGCCGGCCTCGGCGCGCCCCATGGCGCCGGTTTGGCAAAGGCCTACGCCATGGCCCCATCCTCCGCCGTCAAACACGAAAGCCACGGGTACCCCGTTTGGGTCGCGTTCGGTGCGGACTTCGAACATGGCGCTGTTCAGCATCCCCAAGCGCTTTCGGATGTTGAGTTCACCGCGCAACTGCGTCGCCGAGATGTCGCCCGACACCGTCAGCGTTCGGGCTCGCCCCGAAACGCCGCGCTCGCTCACTGTGAGCGCCAGCACCCGGCCCACGCCCAAGTCTTGGAGCATGCCATCGACCTCGGCAGCGGTCAGGCGCTTTACCCAACGGTATTTCGTGAGTTGGGCCATTGAGCCTTGCGCACAGGCCGCGTCTTTTTGGCCACGAAGAAACGCGCCGAGGTTTTTCGGAGAAGGGGCGTCTGCGCTCGCTTCGATGACATCTGGACGCCCGCGCAGACTCGCGTCGGGTGGCCCGCCCCAAACGAATTCGTTGTTCTCGGTGTGTCCGCCGCACACGGCGCTGTACACCGAATCGACAAGCTTCCCCTTGGCATCAAACAGCGCCTCACCCCGAGTGGCTTCGACCGCGGCGTTGGTCGCCGCCGCTTCACCTCGGCGCCCGCGGTAAACGGCACAGTGTTGCTCTGAGCAAAGCAGGTAGGGGTCGGCCGTGTGTTTGAGCCCAATTTTAGCAAGCACCTCGCCCCTGGCCGTAACAGCTTGTGCACGCAAAGCCTCGCCGTGAGCACGTGCGGGGATTTCGGCAGGCACAAGTCCCATCAGCAGCTGTTCCAAGGGTACCAAGTTGACGACAGCGATGAAGCCGTCTCGGTCGGCGACCAGGCGCACGGCGCCGCGGAAGGCGCGGTCTTCGAAACCGTGCGCGGCGTAACCTCGATTGTGTTCCACCCGAAGGACTTCGACATCGCCGGGGGGAAGTGCCGAAATGTCAACGCCGTCTTCCGCAAGGGCCAAACGCTCCCCGTCGGCCAGAAACAATTCAACGCTCACCGAGGGAGGGGTGGTGAGTTCTTCAAACACGGTTGTCCGTAAATGGTGCTGACGCAAGAGTGCCGCCTGACGCTCGGGGACAGCCAAAGGGACGAGTGGCTCGTCCAGCAATAAGACTTGGCGCCTGTTGTCGAGCACCTTTCCGCGGATGCCGGTGATGCTGCCTAAAATGCGCGTCGAAAGCGGAAGTCCCACTGTGCGCCAACGGGCGACTTCAGCCTCGAGTCCAGCCTTGTCGTGAAACCGAAACTCGCCAATTTGCAGCCACGTGGCGAGCTGCGCCGGTGCGCCGGACAGTCGTCTTGCCACGAGGACGGCGTTCGCCGGCGCGCTCAGCTGCTTGGGCGGTGTTCCGGGAATCAGAATTTGAAGGCCTGTCGCCGCCCGAAAGCGCACTTCCTTCTGCCGCTCCATCAAGCCGATGGTCAACCGAGGTTCGCCCGCCTGCCAATCGAGGCGCTTCACGTAGCGGTCGGCGCCGGCCTCCATGGGGGGCAACAAGGGGAAGGGTGGTTCGGTGCGCGTGGCACCCGGTGTGTGGGTGGGCGCCCCCGCAGTTGCTGCCGCCAGGGCGCACGACATCAAGAAGGGCAACAGCAAGAGGCGCCACCCGGATTCGAACCGGGGATCAGGGTTTTGCAGACCCTTGCCTTACCGCTTGGCCATGGCGCCAACGACGCGCGCTTATACGCACGCCAAACCCATGAGGCAACCGTTGCCGTCGTGACCCGTGCGACGAAACAGTGTAAGGACGGCCCCTCTGTCGGTGGAGGAAAGTCGTGCCGAAGCTGCGGGCAGTTGTCATTGGAGCAACGGGCCTTGCCGGGCAGCAGTTCATTGCTGCGCTTGAGGGGCACCCTCGCTTTGAGCTGACGGGTTTGGCTGCTTCTCCCCGAAGTGCGGGGAAGACTTACGCCGATGCCCTGCGTGGGCCGTCGGGCCTTTCGGGGTGGTTCGCGACCAGCGCGCTTCCGGCCCGCCTCGCTGGCCTCAAAGTTGTTGCTGGCGCTGAGGTGGACGCCTCCGCGTTCGACGTCGCGTTTTCCGCAGTCGAAGCCGACGTGGCTCGCGAAATCGAACCCGCGCTCGCCAAGCACATTCCCGTGTTTTCTGCGGCGAGTGCTTTTCGCTACGAAGACGACGTCCCGCTGCTCATTCCCCCGGTGAACTCGGCCCATGCGAGGCTGGTGCGTGAGCAGCAGCGCCGTCGGGGGTGGAAAGGCTTTATCGTCCCGATTCCCAACTGCACGACGACGGGCTTGGCCGTGACGTTGGCGCCGTTGGAACAACGTTTCGGTGTTCATGCGGTGATGATGACTTCGATGCAGGCCGTTTCCGGCGCGGGCCGTTCGCCGGGCGTCATCGCGCTCGACGTTTTGGACAACGTCGTCCCGCACATCCCCAAGGAAGAGCAGAAGGTCGAAGTCGAGACGAAAAAGATTTTGGGCGCGCTTGCGGTTTCTGGCGCGAGCATCGCTCCCCACGCGCTGCGCGTGTCGTGCACCTGTACGCGAGTGGCAGTGCTGGAAGGACACACCGAGGCTGTTTTCGTTTCTCTGAGGAAGAAGGCCTCGCCCGACGAAGTCGCCCGGGCGATGCGTGAATGGCGCGGCGATCCGGCGGCGGAAAAGTTGCCCAGTGCGCCGCCGAGATGGATTGAAGTGCTGGATGACCCGTTTCGGCCGCAGCCGCGCTTGGACCGCGACACCCACGACGGTATGGCGACGTCGGTGGGGCGGATTCGCGACGACGGCGTTCTCGAGAACGGCATCAAGTATGTCCTCGTGTCACACAACACGAAGATGGGCGCGGCGAAGGGTGCGGTGCTGGCCGCTGAACTTTTGGATGCGCAAGGGTTGTTCCCAACGCACAGTTAAGGTTAAGGACCCCGCGGCCCAATCGGGCCGCCGAAGAAGAGAGGACCCATGGCGTACGTTGTCGCCGAGCCCTGCGTAAAGTGCAAGTACACCGACTGTGTCGAGGTGTGCCCCGTCAATTGCTTCTACGAGGGCAAAGACATTTTGGTGATTCATCCCGATGAGTGCATCGACTGCGGTGCCTGCGAGCCGGTGTGCCCTTCGAAAGCGATTTTTCCGGAGTCCGACTTGCCGGCGAAGTGGGCCGACTACAAAGGCATCAACACTGAGTACGCCAAACAGTGGCCCAACATCGCTGAGAAGCGCGAGCCCCTGCCGGACGCCGACAAGTACAAGGACATGGAAGACAAGCGCGCGCTCTTGGAACTGAAGCCGCCGAGCTAGGACTTCGACACGTTGAATCGAGCGATGTGAAGGCCTTGTTCAGAGAGCTTTTCGCTGAGCTGGGTCCGCAGCTTTTCTGCTTCACTTCCGCTGGCGGAAGTGGCGAGCGAAATGGCGACGGCACCACGGCCTGCGCGCTCGAGCAGGACTTCGCCAGAAATCGCACCTCGAAGTGAGACGGTGAGACTTGGCGTTTGCGACTTCCGCCAGACCGCGATTATTGCGATGACTTCGTGAGCGATGTTGTGGGGAGTCGATGGACTGCTTTCCGAAGAAGCAGTCGTGCTTGCTGCACCTGGAACAACAACCGTCGCAGACGGACAAGGCGTTGTAGGGCACGTTTCTGCAATCCATGAGGGCGGGGTGTTGGGCTGGGCTTTGTGCTCCACTGGCTTGTCGAGACCCCGGTGAAGCTCCCGTTTGGCGCCGCGCACGTCTGCCTGCCGTTCATTTGAACGGAGTGCCAGCGCCCTGTCTGAAGCGAAGAGGCGATTCACGGACAGGGCGTATTTGCGGTTGCCCACAAGCACCGCTTCCAGGCGCAGCCGGCCTGCAAGGTTCATTCTGAGACGGGGCGTCCCTGGCCGGGACGGCGCCAGGAAATGGCGGAACGGCAGAATTTTCTGTGACGTCGATGGCTTAGCCGCGACTTGTGGAAGAAGTGTTCGAGTCATGCCTTGGCCTTAAGCAGGAGGCGTGCCGGCTACTTCCACCGGAAACTCTCGGGGGCCCTGGTACGAGAACGCTGAGTAATAGCCCAATACGCTCGTCACTGCGCTCATCTACGGGAGCATCCTCCGCATCGCAGTGCTGGCTCGGCGCGCCACAGAAGAAAGTGCCATCCTGCGTCCTCAAGTCGAGCCACGGCCTGCGAAGTACACCTTCCCTAAGCCTGGCAAGGCGGCAGTAACACCCAACTTTCTGGCGCACTGACGAACTTCAAACCCGCGCAATCTCGGGGGCGTTGTCGGTAGGGGGCCTGCCCACACCGAGACGCCTACCTCAGCGACAAGAAAACGACCCAGACATCAACATAACGTGCACTCTGTGCCCGCATTCGCCCTGACCAAGGTCGCAGTCATCGACGACGACCTGCTTCAACGAACCATCATCGCCGACAGCCTGACCGAGGGCGGCTTTCAGGTGGAGACCTTCGCTTCGGCGGAAGAAGCCCTCTCCGCCCTCGAACGCGCCAGTGTCGACGCCATCATCACAGACCTCCATTTGCCACACATGAACGGCTTCGAGTTGCTTCGCGAGCTGCGGACCCGTGCGGGGCTGGTCGACGTGCCCTGTGTCGCGATCAGCGCGCGAGAGTGGCCCGAGGCTGACATCGCTCGGGCGCGGGAGACACACGCGCTGATAGCCATCGTTCGAAAGCCGCTCGACCTGAAGGACTTCACGCGCTCGATGGAGGCGCTGTTGCGCCAAAGCGCCCCGCCCCAAGAGGCGCCTCGGTCTGAGGGAGTGCTGGGCCACCGGCGGGCCGCGCGGGTCGGCGTGCGCCTCGCGGTGAAGCTTCGCAACGCGGAAGATGTCGCTGTCGAGTACTCCGAGAATCTTTCGCACAACGGCATTTTCATCCGTACGCTTTCGCCGGCGCCCCTGCACGCTCGGGTAAACTTGGAGTTGTCCGTCCCCTATCAGCCCGAGCCGCTTTCGCTCCAAGGCACCGTGGTGCGCGTCGTTCCTCCAGGCGACCCCAGCGGCAGCGGCATCGCACTCGCGCTTGAGGATGTGCCTTCTCAGGTCAAGCGTGAGCTGCACGCGTTTCTCGCGGGTTTCCGCGAGGGGTTGAACCACCAGAATGAGTCGGACGTACCGCGCCGCGTGGTGATGCTCGGCGCTCGGCCCGAGCTTGCCGAAGGGCTGCGTGCATTCTTGAGCCGTGATGTCTTTCAAGTCACGTGGGCGAACACCGTCAGCGAGCTGTCCACGGTGACTCGCCCCGAAGTGTTGGTTGTCGACGCGAACTTCGCGCCGAAGCTGCCCCTGCAGAGCATGCAGTCTCTCAAGCGCGCCAATCCACAAATGCAGGTTTTCCTGTTCGACGACGCGACGACAGTACAAATGGTTCCGAAGAACATCGAGCGCGTCCGCAGCATCGGCGACCTCGAGGCGCTGCTCTCTGAACGCCTCCACGTGCCGCGCCGACGCGCAGAACGCATCGCCGTCTTTCTCCCCGCACATGCCCGCCGCGTCGACGGCGAGTTGGTGGGGACGCTCGAAGACGTGAGTCTGGGCGGTCTCGGCATGCTCCTGCGCTCCCCGTGTGCGGTCGGCGAGGGGATGGACGTTGAATTCGAGCTGCCCGACGGCCAGGGCCCGATTCACGCGCGCGTCAGCGTGCAACGTGCGACTGTCGCTGGGAGAAAAAGGTTTCGCGTCGGCGCGAGCTTTATGGCTCCCACGCCCGAGCTTTTGACCCGCCTGCGCGCTTTCATCACGCGTGAGCCGGGAGAAGTCGCGCGACCGCGCCGTGCACAGCGCTAGGGTTTTGGGGCGGCCCTGCTAGTGCCCAAACCCACCCGGCTGCCCGCCTGCGGTGCCCGTCAAATCATTCACGGCAATCGGGCAAAAGCCCAGCGCCTCAGGATTGGCGAGCAAAGTGCCTTGGCTCCAGTTTCGGTCTTCAAAGAGCACAGCGTCGCGCAGCTCTACCTCAGTGAGGTTCTTGGTCATCTCCCACAGGCGGCCACGCAGAAGCACGCGATGGCCCTTGGGCAGTTTCGAGACGTCCATGTACTGGCGCGGCGTGAGTCGAGCGTGCACACGAATTTTCGCACGGGGCTTGGGCGGCGCGAGGCTCAAGGTCCCTTCGTTTGGGTCTGGCGCGAGCCAATCCGCCGTGGCGACGTTCACAGTGACCGGCGTGGCGTCTTCATCGCCGGTGGGCACTTTCACGTCAGACTGAACATCGACGAGCACCAACTCGCCCCACGCGACTTCGTGGTCCAAATATGTGTCGCGAAACGAATCCCACGCGCTGGCCCCCGCGGCGCTGCTGGCCCGAAGCACGTCGACTTCGTAGCGGTTGCGAAGTGCAGGGAGCGACAGTGTCGCGTTGAAAATGGGCTTCACCCCTTCCGCCAGCATGCGCAGCTTGCCCAGGTCGATGGTGCCCACCATGGGTTGAAGTCTGGCAGCGGTGTCGAGCCATTGAGGTGGCAAGCGTCCTTCGAGGCGAATGCGGCGCATCATCAAGGTGAAGTACGTGCTTCCCGGAAACTGAGCCGTGGTGAGTTGCGTTTGCAGCGCCGCGAGCAGTGTTTCATCGAGCACAAAGTTTTCATCGCGCGCGTGAATCAGTGGCCCGGCCTCACCGACCAAGGTCATGAGTCCGCCCAGCGCTGGCGCACAAACGGGGTCAGCGACGCCCATGTAGAGCGCGCGGTACAAGCGCGTGCGGACAAACCGCCGGTCGAGGTCGTTTTCACGCATCGCGGGTGGAGCGGACGCGCTCAAGGGCGCAGCGAGCCCACTGCTCGTTGCCAAAACCGTGAACATCAGAAACGCGAAAGTCGAACGGCTGTGCTTCACAGCGCAAAGCGTATCACCTGGGGGCGGTGGTGCGTACCCCTCGCGCAAGCAGGGCGGCGACGGCATCGGTGGCAGCGGCCATTTGAAAAAGCAGCGCCCCGCCCAAGACCTGATAGCCAAGCCCGGCGCTCGCGTAACCCACGAGACCGCCTAGGCCAAACGTCACGGCGATGAACAACGCCTGGCCTGCCGCACGCTGATGGCTGGGTACACGTTGCACCACCAGCGAAATCGCGGAAGCGTAAAAAGCGCCAAAAGTGAATGAATGAAGCAGTGACAGCGTCGTGAGCCAAATGGGCTCGCGGATGACTGACACCAAGAGCCATCGGATGGCACTGATGGCACACGCTGCGACGAGCAGCACACGGGCCGTCAGCCGCGCCTCCAGTTTTGGATAGGCAGCGAACATCAGCATCTCTGCCAACACGCCCAGCGATGCGGTGACGCCGACGACCCACGCCGGAAACCCGATGTCGGCGACATGCAGCGCAAAGGTGACGTTAAAGGGCGAGTTCGCAATCCAGTGCAAGGTGGTCGCGGCAAGCACCCAGCGCAGGGGCCCATCTGTCAGCAAACCCCACGGGGAGGATGCAACGCTTGAGGGCCGAGCCGCAGACCGCGGAACGACCCACGCACAAGCCGCATTGACGATCATCAGCGCAAGCGCGGTTCCCACGAAGCCCACGCGCGAGTGCGGCGCGGTAAGCCCAAACAGGAAGGCAGCGATGGCGAACCCCAGCGACCCGAAAAGACGAAGTCGAGCGTATCGCGCGCCACCGAGCTCTGCGTGCGTCAGTGTGAGGGTGTCGAGCAACGGGATGACGGCCGTTGAAAAAGCAGCGTACGCGACAAAGGTCAGAGCCAGACTGCCCAGGCTGTGAGAAACAAAAAGTCCCGCGAACGCGAGCGGTGCACCCAATGTGACAGCGCGCAGTGCAAGTTCCGGTCGCCCCGTGCGATCGGCCCATCGGCTCCAGTATTGAGGCACGACCAACGACACCAGCGGACCCAGCGCCAAAAGCACGCCCACTTGCGACGCGCTCATGCCCGAGTCTCGCAGCACGGACGGCAGAAAAGGCAGCGTGATGCCGACGATTGCGAAGTAGATGAAATAGACGCCGGCCAGCGCCACGGCACTTGTGGACTTCATGAAAACGCCGGCGAAAGAAGCGCGGCCCTCGCGCCGTCGCTATAACACGCAAGGTTGATTTCATCTCCCGATGTAGACAGGTTTCCGCTAGCTTGGTTTTCGATATGCCCCCTGACGCTGGTTCCCTGCTCACAGTCACGCACGTCCGCAACGACGCGGAGCTGATGCAGTGCCTTGCGATTCGGGAAGTTGTCTTTATTGAAGAGCAACACGTGCCGGCGTCTTTGGAGCGCGATGCCGAAGACGCGCGCGCATACCATGTGATTGCGCATGCTGACGGCCACGCGGTGGGAACCGGGCGCCTGGTGCGCTTGGCATCGGCGCCGGCAAGGGAAAAGGGCACGTGGGGGCAGATTGGCCGCATGGCCGTGCTTCAGGCCAACCGCCGCGGGGGAACGGGGTCAAAGCTTCTGGAGGCGCTTGAAAACGAAGCGCGAAAAGAAGCACTCGACGGCATTTTGCTTCACGCTCAGCTATCGGCTCTAGAGTTTTACCAGCATCATGGCTACCAGCCTCACGGTCCGGTGTTTCAGGAAGCTGGCTTGCCGCACTTGGAAATGAAAAAACACCTTACCTCTCACTCAGACGGAGACCCTCGATGAAGCTGTCAGCGCGCCTGGACGAAATCATTGCCAAACGTCATTTGCTCACGCACCCCTTCTATCGGGCGTGGACGGCCGGTGAGCTGTCCAAAGAGGTGATTCGCGACTACGCCGTCGAGTACTACCCACAAGTCGCCGCGTTCCCGCGCTTTGTCTCCGCCGTGCACAGCCGCTGCCCTGACATCGCCGCGCGCAAAGTGCTTTTGGAGAACTTGGTCGATGAGGAACTCAAGGGCGCAGACCATCCTGAGCTCTGGATGCGTTTCGCCGAAGGCATGGGAGCCCGCCGCGACGAGGTTGCGATGGCGAAGACCGCGCCGGAAAGCACCCAAGCGGTGGATACTTTTATGGCGCTGACGTCGGGTGACTGGACGCGGGGCCTTTGCGCACTTTACGCCTACGAATCTCAGGTGCCTTCGGTGTCGCAGTCGAAAATTGACGGACTCGTGAAGTTCTACGGCGTGAGTGACCCGCGCACGTTGCAGTTTTTCAAGGCGCACATCACCTATGACGTTGAGCACTCGCGCGCGATTGCTGCGCTCATCGATCAGCACG
>JBJXGM010000085.1:0-41700 GCA_046155985.1 Myxococcaceae bacterium
CTGAGCTCGACCGTTCGAACGGGCCGAATCAGTTATGTGACCGACGCGGATTGGTACCGTCTCAGTCTTTCGAACGGTGGTTCAGCGTCGGTGCTGCACTACCGTGTTCAGACCACGACAAACGGAGGGCGCTTTTCGCCGCTGAATGGGCCGAGCGACCGCCAGATTCGCGTCTTCACACCCTTTGGAGGCGGCGCTGGCCCGTGTGCCGACACCGCGAACCCCGCGTGTCCGAAGGACTTGAACTCGCCCGTGCTCGCGACGGCGACAGTGTTTTGTCAGCAGGCCCTGTGCACGCGTTCCATGCGTGAAGAAGACTTTGACTACGCCAACATCCGCAACTTCGAAGGAAAAATTCCCATCCCCGCAGGCGGCGGCACGTACTACTTTGTTGTTCAAGATGACGGCACAAATTGGGCCGACGATTTGGACTACACCGTCACGTTGACGCAGTCGAGTGACGCGGATGAGCAAACCCGTGCGGGTCTACCGAGCCAAACGCAGACGGCGAGCATGGGCGCTGTCGACGGTACCAACTTCCCGGCACCTGCCCCGGGTGGCGCAGTGGTCTCTGGCACGCTGAGCCACGGGCATGGCCGACTGCTGAACAACGACCCGACAGAAGGCCAGGGTGTTCGTGCATCGCGCGACTATGACGCCGAGAACGACCGTGACCGGTACGAGTTAACCTTTCCAGGGCTTTCGGCGCCTGCCGACCGGGCGTGGGCGCTGCAGTGGGACGTCACCGAAGTGTCGGGCGCGCTCCCCGGAGACTTGCTGGTGAGTCTTGAATTTTGTGAGGGCGTGAACCCCGCATGCACCATTGTGGACCGAACCTCGGCAGGGGACGCACTCGGCATCGCCTATCAGTCTGGCGATTTGGTTTCCTGGCACAACACCTTTGGGGGTGCGCAGCCGATTTGGAGCCAAACCGACCTGGGCGCGACGCAGCGTTTTCAGGCATTGCCCGCGGGCTGTTTTTGCCTCGAACGGCGTTTCGGACAATCCGGGCGATTTTTCGTGACGGTCAGCGCGCTGGACCGCGACACCCACGACACCATTTCTTACACGCTGCGCTCGTCACTCGCGCCCTACCCACAGGCGTATCCCAACCCGGATGGCGGCACGGCGCTGTCTTGCCCCGCGCCTCAGGATTTGGGTGGCGGCACTTACGATGGTGGCTGTGGGTTCGCGGAGTGAGGCAGAAAAACCTGAGACCGTCTTAAAGGTCGGTGTTGCGCAAGCAATGGTTGGTGGCGCTGGGGGGGGTTGGGCTGATGCCGCAACCTGACAGGCCAACGTCCAAGTTGGGGAGGTTCACCGCGTTGGAAACAATGTTCAGCGTTCCTTCGTCTCGCCGAACAGCCGTGGGGACAAAGCGAACCTCGATAAATGCAGACTGGTTGAGTTCAATGGTGGTGGTGCTGGGGCCCTGAAAGGAAAAGGTGTTGGGCGCGCTCAACGAAACGTTGGAAATCACCAAGTCTTGGACGCCTTCATTTTTTAGAAGCAGGGTTGCAAAGCCGGTCGTTCCAATAAAGGTACCGCTGTTAAACTCTTGGCCGAAGCCAAGCGAGGTGCGGTCGATGAGCAGTGTCGGTTCCTCGGGGGGAGTTTCTTCGCAAGCGGTGAGGGCCAACGTCGCCGTAAGGACCAACATCATGGAAACCAGGCGTTTCATCGAGACTTCCTCCCTAAGGACCAGACCTTCGGGTTCTACACCGATTGTGCGTTGGCTGAAAGGCGCTGCGCTCGTCTTTGGCTTGGCGGCTTGTGGCGACCCTGAGGCTGCATTTCGAGAGGGCCGCGCACGCGAGAGCTGCACGCAAAGCTGGCCGGTGTGCAACCTGGTGGCCGGATGTCTGATGGCGAATGAAAATTATGTCGAGGGCCGATTCCCCGGCCAGAACCGATTCATCGTTCAGCTGCAAGAGCCTTCGCTGGTGGAGGTCTCGTTCTATCTCAAGGACATCGGCGCAGCAGGCGCACTCAGCGTCATCACTTTTTACGAAGACGGCTGCCGTGACCGCACACGCCAAGAAATCGAAGGACGAACGTTCATCAATGAGATGGAGCGCTTGGGTGTCGTGACGCGGGAGCAGGAGCTGTCTGGCATCGGCGACCACCGGATTGAAGTCGAGTCGGACTCGCAGGCCCGGTATTTGCTCAAAGTTCGTGTGACGCCGACGCGCTTGGTGAGCGAAGGCGGGTTGTAACCCGAGGCGCTCAAGGGGAACGGTTGCGCTGGCGAAAGCGACGCTGCCGCTCACGAGACGTCAACGCTCGGCCTGTACGAGGCCTTCCCGCTTTTGCGCTGGGCTTCGACCAGGGTGCTCCCGCAATGCTTGCGCGCGCAGCACCGTCCATGAGGCCGTAGGCGAGCGCAGCGATGACCTGTCGGGCCACGGCTTCTGGTGAGGCAGGCTTCACATTCACGACGACGGCCGTCCCTGGTGTCGCCTCCGCAAGAATTCCGTCGCTGCGCGTGGTGTGCGCCGCAACGGGCCGTTCTGCCCAGCGGCCACTGGCGCGGCAGGGCACCCCCGCCAGTGCGCACCATGCACGGAGCGCCTTGAACTTCACGCCGCGCGGCAAGTGCGCGACGTACGTGGGTGCCGGAAAGAACAGGTCGGTTGACATTATCGTGACAGTAACGCAAATAGACTGTTATGGAAAGCGCCGAATTTGAGCAGCTTGTCGGGGCATGCACCGAGCTCGCGCAGATGTTCCCCGACGGCCTGGTGTTTATCGGCGGCATCGCAGTGCACCTTCACGTCACGAATACGGCCTCGGTTCGAGACTTGTCAGAGTTCACACACGACGCCGATTTCTACATTTCGCTCGCAGACATGGGCGACTTGCGAGACATCGAAGAAGTCACGCCGAACCGGCGGCTTTCGAAACATCAACTTATCAAGCGCGGGTTCGAGTTCGACGTCTACACAGAGCGCCAGTCGAATCTCATCGTCCCCTACGACGCCGTGCGCGCACATGCCGTTCTGTTCGAGCCCTTTCGAGTAGCCAGTCTCGAGCATCTCTTGGTTTTGAAGCTTGAGGCGTTCCGAGATCGGCGGCAAAGCGCGAAGGGAGAAAAGGACGCGAAGGACTTGGTGCGAATCGCCTGTGTAGCGCAAGCCTCGAAGAGAGCTTTCGACCCGTCTCTTGCAGCACCATACTTAAGTGACGACCATGTCGAGCTGCTAGAGCTCGTGCGCAAGGGTCCGGCGGCTGTCTCGATGGCGCGCGGCAACGCTGTTCTCGCCAAGAAACTTCGAGCGGCGGTCGAGCGTGTTTCGACGTCGCTCAAGAACGGTCGTTAGATTGGGTCGATGTCCGGAGAAGACTTGGTTCAGACCAAGTGACCGCCACGGCAATTTTCCAATTGGGACGGCAAGAGGGAATTGTTGCGGTCATCAATTGAGGTTTCAGCGAACGGGCGCGCGAGCACTTGCTAAGCAATCCGGTGCTCGCTGGTCCTGACGGCATGGCGACCAAGGGTCGCGGCTTACTTGCAGATGAAGCCAAAGGGGAAGACAGTCGTCGCACTTGAAATCGCGAGACTGCCGACGTTCAAGTCGGTGCCTGCGATGAAAAAGAAGTGGCGCGGCGCGCTCGAGAAACTCGCCCAGGCGCTGTGAAGGGCCGGCCTCGCGACTTTAGACTACGCCTTGAGCTGCTTCGCGAGCCGGTCTCCCACCCGAAAAGCGTTTGCCGCAATCGTGAGGGTAACGGGAACGCCGCCGCTGGTGGGCATGAAGCTTCCGTCCACGACGTAGAGGTTGGGCACTTCGTGCGTGCGGCAGTCAGGATTGAGCACCGACGTCGCTGGATTTTTTCCGAAGCGGCAGGTGCCACCCTGCAGAATCGTCGTTTCTCCTGCCGTGCCGATGCGTGTCAGCTCATCGGGCTGCAGGGCTTTCAAGACTTCTTCGCCACGCTCGACCAAGTAGCGGGTGGCAGCGAAATCGCGAGGGTGCCTCGACATCGTGATGCCCGCCACGGGGATGCCGTATTTGTCAGTGACGTCGCTTTCGACGCTGACGTACGTGCCCTGCGTCGGCAAAAATTCTGCGTAGACTTCAAACTGAAGCAGCTTGGAGTCTCGGTAGTCGCGCAGTTTGTCCTTGAGCGCCTTGCCGAAAATGCCCGCCTTGCCCGAGCCGGCAAGGTTCACCGCCGCGAAAATCGGGTTGGGGTGTGCCCACATGAACCCCAGCGTGCCGCCCTTGCGAAAGCCGTGCTTGTCGTTGGGCAAGACGTACCAGTCTTGAAGGCTGCGCTGGACGAACGGCGAGGCGTCGTCAATCCACGGCCAACGCGACTTGTTCTTCGAAATTCGAAACGTCGCGCGCGACTCGCCAAACGAACTGAAGACCAAGTTTTTTCCGACCAAGCCGTTGCCGTTCGCCAAACCCTTTTGGAACCGGCCCGAATGTGAGTTCAACAAGAGGCGTGCACTTTCTACGGCGGTGCAAGACACCACGACGATACGCGCCGGTTGTTCCTGAACAACGCCTTGGCCGTCGACGTAAACCACGCTTTTGGCGCGTCCATCGGGACTGACTTCAATCGAACGGGCCATGCAGTGCGTGCGAAGTGTGACATTGCCGGTGGCCAGTGCTTTGGGGATGAGCGAAGCCGACGTGCTCGATTTCGCGTCGACCTCACACCCGTAGCTGCCGCACAGCGTGCAGTAGTTGCAGCCAGAGCGGCCCTCGTACGGCGTGCTGACGATGCCGCGTGCCGTGGGCAACGGGTGAAGGCCCATGGCTTTGCAGACCGTGTCGATTTCACCGCTGATGGGATGTGCGGCGAGCGGCGGCGTGGGGTAGGGCGCGCCCCGAGGTTCGGCGAAAGGGTGGGGCACTGCCTCGCCCGAAACACCCAGTTCCTTTTCGGCAACGTCGTACCAAGGCGCGAATTCTTCGTAGCGCAGCGGCCAATCCACCACATTGGCACCTGGGACGGCGCCCAATTCTGACCGCTGTCGAAAGTCGATGGGTTTGAGGCGATAGAAGTACCCGCTCATGTGAACGGTTCCGCCGCCGACGCAGTTGGCTGTCCATGCGGTATTGGTTCGCTCCCACTTGCCCGCTTCACCGCGACGGACCAGGTGCGGCTCGTCCCAAGGAAACGGCATGAAGTAGTTGCGCCGGCTGTTCAGGATTTCATCGTGAACAAAGTCTTCTTTCTTGTAGTGCGCGCCTTTTTCGAGCACGACGACTTTGAACCCTGCGCGCCCCAGGGTGAGCGCCATCGGCGCTCCGCCTGCGCCGCTTCCCACAATGACGACGTCGACAGGGTCTAAGGCCATGGCGGGTTAGTGTCCTTTGTGGCCGGGGCTCGGTGCGTGAACATCGAATCCCACCAAAGCCCAACCGACTTTGTTGTGGTTTCCGCCGTAGCTGGGGTCGCCCAAGAAACCTTCCATCGTGAGAAACACCAGCGTCTCGAAGAAACGTGCTTCGCCGCTTCCGGGGCGCGCGTCTTTGAAGTCTGCGAGCAGCATGTCTTGGTCGGCGTCGCCGAGGTCGGTAAAGCGTCGGCCGAACCCCCGCTGGGCGCGCCGGTCCAGCGCGGCCAATCCCCCCGTCAGAATCCGTTTTAACTGAACGATGTCGGGGCTGGACAGCATGCGGTCAATGTACGCAGGGACGTTCGCATCCAATGCGCCGGGGTCCGCATCGCGGGGCAAGATGCGGTCGACTGCCTCCGACATTGTCCGATACTCGTCGGCGCTGAAGCTTTGGGGTGACACTGGAGTCTGGGGCGAGGCGCCCTGGGCTTTTGCGCGTTCAGCGCTCTTTTCGCAGGCGCCGGCCAACAAAACGGCGCCGCCCCCCATAAAAGCGACCCGTTGCAAGAAGCTTCGTCGATTGTAGCGAGGCATCGGGGAGGAGTGTCGCCTGCACCTGTGGGGTGAGCAAGCACAGGGCTCTCGTTATAGAGTGCGCCCATGGCGCGCATTCAACCCCTTCAAGCCTTTGGCCTCGCGTTGTTTGTCCTGGCGTGTCCGCCCGACGGGATTCCTGTCGACGGAGGCCAAGACGGGGGAAATGGTGATGGGGGCGGGGGCTGTGCAACCGGGTTTTGCATCGAAACCATCGACTCGGCGCCGCAGGGCAACTTGGCCGCGTCCGTTCCGCAGCACTCGGTGGCGCTGAAGTCAGACGGCACCCTGGGCATCGCGTATTTCCGGAATGCGTCCGGCGACAACATTGACATCATGTTTGTTGAGAGAAGCCCGAGCGGTGTGTTCGGGACACCACAAACCGTGCGCACGGTGCAGGAACGCTATGGCGTTGCGTTGGCCTATCACCCGACCAACGGACGTCCCGTTATCGCCTACTTGGGTGGCGACCAAGACGGCATGCCGCTGGCAGACTGGTTCAACACCGACGCGGCGATTTCGTATTGGAACGGCTCTGCGTGGGTGGAACAGATTGTGGTGAATTTGAGCAACGAGGCCCCTGCCCCAGATGCTCCCAACCCGGCCAGCGACAGCGGGCGCATCGTCGGGCTGTACCCCGCGCTCGCGTACAACAACGCGGGGACGCTCTACTTCGCTTACCGCGACGTTCACGTCGGTCAGTCGGTTGGGCCGGGTGACTACAATGCGTCCGACTTGGAGCTGGCGCGAGGGACGCCGGGAGGTTCTTGGACGCGAACGTGTGAGATGCCGGGTGGGAATACGGACGGTGCCTTCGGTGGTTTTAGCCAATTCGTGCGAAACGCCACGGGTTTGGCGTTGGTCAGCAGCCGCGTCATCTCCGCAGCGACCACCGGCGGAACCGACGTGTTCATTTCCACCAATCCGAGCGGGACCTACCCTGCCCACGTGCAAATTCACAGCGTGGGCGACAACCAGTCGGGGCCCTCGTTGGCGTTCACGAGCACGGGCAACCTCTATGGGCTGGCTGTCGTCGAAATGGCCGGCGGCGCGAATCAGCTCATCTACAAGCAGTCGTCAAACGGGACGAGCTGGTCTGCCGTTGACCCTGTCTTTCAAAACGGGACGGGTGGTTGGTACCCGTCGCTGGCGTTCGCGCCCGGAACAAGTGAACCGCACATCGCCTACCACTACTGCGGACCGACGCTCGCGCAGACATCGTGCTTGGCGATTGACGACGCCCTCGTTGTGGCCCGGCGCACCTTGGCCAACACTTGGGAAACCCGCGATGTGGATACAGCAGGAGGGTTCCAACCCAAGCTCTTGTTTGATTCGTCGGGTCGGCGGCTCCTCGTGTACCGAAATCCATCCAACGGTGTCCTGAAGCTGGCGGTCGAGCAGTGAAGGGCGTTCTCGCTGCCGCTGCAGCGCTGTTGTTGGTGTTGTTGGGTTGCGGCGCCGAGAACAGCCTGGGCGGGTCGGTGTCTGACTTGTTTTCACTCGCCGTTTCACGCGTGACGGTGCTTCGAAACGCCGAAGCGATTCAAGTGAACTACTACGCGAACAACGGGCCTGACATTGACCTTGTGGCGCGCGTCACTTTCGCGACGGAGGGCCTGGATTTTCGCGCAGGCCAAAGCTACCCGATGGAAGGGGAGTACATCCCAGGTCAGTTGCGAACAAGCGTGACGCACGCGGGTGCCGGTGAAGCGGAACGCCGGTTTGCGCCAGTGGAGCGCGGGCGCTTCGAGCTTCAACGCGGCGGCGACATCGACGAGGACACCGCGGGCAGTTTCAACATGTTGTTTGACCCGGACTCCGTCGAATACGGCGCTGCCCGCGACTTGACGGGCAACTTTCGCTCCGTCGCGCTGGACGCTGGCTTTGGGCCGATTCCTGGAATCGACCCGCCGCCATAGTCCTCGCACATCACTCCCCAGATTCGGGACTGTGGTTTTGCACGAGCCCGTGCTTGTGCAAGAGCGAATACAGGTGCTTTCGGTCGAGGCCCGCTTCGCGCGATGCGCGCGCGATGTTGCCACGCGTTTTTGCCAGAAGACGCGTGAGGTATTCGCGTTCAAACCCGCGAATGAGCTCTTCCTTGAGGTCCTTAAAGGGGCCCTCGTAGTGCGCGGGCAGCGACTCGCCCTCCGTGGGGCTCACGGAACGCGTGAATTCGCGCAGCAACGACTCGCCCGAAAGCTCTGGAAATTCGACCAGGTGTTTGGCGCGCTCCAGGGCGTTTCGCAGTTCACGTACGTTTCCCGGCCACGTATGGGCCAGAAACTGTTCTCGCAACGCTGCGGGCAAGCGTTCCCACAGTGTGTCGCCAGCGAACGCGTCAACGAGCAGGGGGATGTCTTCTTTGCGGTCGCGAAGCGGGGGCAGGGTGACGGTGAAGACGGAGAGCCGAAAGTACAAGTCTTCGCGGAATCGGCCCGCTTGGGTTTCAGACCAAAGGTCTCTTTTGGAGGCGACAACAATGCGCGAGTCAAACGGGACGGGCGCACCGGAATTGCCGAGTCGGCGGAATTCCCGGTCTTCGATGGCCCTCAGAAGCTTGGGCTGCAAGTCCATGCCCAAGTCGTCGATTTCATCGAGGAACAACGTGCCACCATGCGCGCGCTCCAAGCATCCGATGCGGGGCGACACGGCGCCAGTGAAGGCGCCCTTTTCGTGGCCAAAAAGCTCGCTTTCAATGAGCGAATCGCTCACGGAAGCGCAGTCGAAGACGACCAGAGGCCCGGAGGCGCGGGGTGAGAGCGAGTGAATCGTTCGCGATGCAGCACCTTTGCCCACGCCCGTTTCGCCGACGAGAAGCACCGTGCTGTCCGTCGGCGAAATCCGCTGGAGCAAAGCGAATATCTGGCGCATCGGCACGCTGGTTCCGACCAAATCGCCCAGTCTTTGTTCTTGGGTGGGGGCAATTTGAACCGGAGCAACTTTGGGCTGAAACCGAAGTTGGACATCGCCCATCTCCAGGAGCGCGCCCGCACGCAAGTAAGCTTCGCGGACTTGGGCGCCGTCGATGAATGTTCCGTTGGTGCTGCCCAAGTCTTGAACCAAAAAGCGGTCACCCTGGCGACGAACCACCATGTGATTTCGGCTGACGGTGGGGTGGTCGATGACCACATCGTTGTCGGGTGCTTTGCCAAGTCGGAGTGAGCTGCCGGTCAGCGGGAACGATGTCCCCGCGCGTTCCGTGTTCACCATGACCAAGTGGAATTCCTGCGCGGCCAAGCGCTCTGTGCGAGAACGCGCGCCCACCACCGTCTCAGAGGGAACAGGGATATTGGGATTTGAGGGGCCCACCCCTCTATCCTACGAGACATCGCGGGGTTACTGAAACGGGCGACGGGTGCCTACCCCACGAAACTGGCCTTAGTTACCAGGTGTCGGGGGTTTGTCAGGAGCCTCGCCGCTTTCTCCCTGTTCGGCTTCCATGCCGAAGGCGAGCTCCAGAAGGTCCAGAAGCTGCGCGCGCGCGTCGAGGGTGTCCGCGGCCATGACGACAACCTCAACGGGCAGGCGGTCTTCCGGCGGCACGGGCTCTGGCGCAATCGCCTTACCCTGTGCGTCCAGGTCCTCCACAAGCAAATCGCCGTCGCGATGAATCGTATAACGGCGGTGCATGTGCGCTCCCTGGGTTCTGGGTACGCCGGGAAATGACCAAGCCGGCGGTGTTAGCCTTGCCTCCATTCCCATGCCACAGACGCTCTCGCAACTGGCACTTGCGTATTGGGCCAATCCCGACGGCCTGCGGGGGAGCTACGCCTGCCCGTTTCTCAAGTGGGAGACCTCGCACCGGGCACACAACGAAGCCCTTTGGTTGGGCACGCAAACGGGCGGTCCGTGGCCGGCGATTCGTTCCGGAGATCCGGTCATCTTCCCTTTGCGCAAGGGCCCCAGCACGACAAACGCATTTGCAATGGGCGTCACGCTGGGGCGCACTGAGAACAACGACGTCGCTATCGACGACCAAAGCGTGTCGCGGTTTCACGCCTACTTCCAACACGACGAAAAGACGAATACGTGGAAGCTGAGCGATGCCGAAAGCAAAAACGGCACGTTCATCGGCGACAAGCGGCTTGTCGCAAACCTGGCGACCCCACTGCTTGAAGGGACGCGGCTTCTCGTGGGGGACATTCGCTTGGTGTTCTTGTCACGCGAAGCCCTGTTTCGAGAGCTGGCAGCCATGTCTAGGGGTCAAAGCGGTAGCCCATCCCTCTCACGGTGACGAAGTGCCGGGGGGCGTCGGGGCTCGTTTCAAGTTTGGTTCGAAGCTGACGCATGAAGTTGTCGACCGTGCGCACGCTTCCTTCGTAGTCGACGTCCCAGGCGGCCAGCAGCAGTTCGTCTCGGCTGAATGTTCGTGAGGCGTGCGCGACCAGGTGTTCCAAGAGCCGGAATTCCTGAGCGGTGAGGTCAACGACATTTCCATTGCGGCGAACCTGTTTGCCAAGAAAATCGACTTCGCATTCGCCGAACTTCACGTTGGCGCGTTCGCGCGCGCGGCGCCGAAGTACCGCCTGAATGCGCGCGAGCAGTTCTTGAAGGCCAAAGGGCTTGGCGACGTAGTCATCTGCACCGAGTCCGAGCCCCAAAATCTTGTCCTGTTCAAGCCCCTTGGCGGACAGCACAATCACAGGGACTGAAACGTTTCGTCGCCGAAGTTCGGTCAGCACTTCAAACCCATTCATTTGCGGGAGCATGACATCCAACACGACCAGATCAGGCTCGGCTTCGAGAATCAACTCGAGCGCCCGTCGGCCGTCCTGCGCTTGCAGAACTTCGTAGCCTTCGTACCGAAGGTTCATCGAAATGCCTGAAAGAATCGAGACATCGTCCTCAACGACCAAAATGCGGCGTTTGCGTTCCGTCATGATGAGGACTCCGACAGCGAAGACGCCGGTGGGAGCCAAATCGTGAAGCACGCACCTTTTCCCAGTTCGCTGCGCACCGTGAGTTTGCCACCGTGCGCTTCGACAATGCGACGTGCAATCGGCAGCCCAAGGCCTGAGCCATCCGAGCGTCGCGTCAGCAAATTGTCGACCCGGTAGAAACTCTCGAAGATGCGGCGCTGGTCTCTTCGTGCGATGCCCATGCCTTGGTCTTCCACATCGATGCCGACACCGCGCTTGTCCGCACGCGCGCGCATACGAATGTGTTGGTGCGTGCCGCCGTACTTGAAGGCGTTTTGCAACAGGTTGAGCAAAGCGGCGGAGAGCGCGGGGAGGTCAATGTCGATATCCGGGAGTCCTTCGCCGAGCTGGACGTCCACGTCGGTCCAGTTGTCCAGCCGTTGGGCGCGAAGCGCGGTCAATGCGGCGTCCATGAGCGCTTGTGGGGTGTGGCGCCCGCGCGCGTACTGCTTTCGACCTGTCTCAATGCGCGACCAGTCCAGGACGTTGTCAATCATGTGCGAAAGTCGCTCAGTCTCTTTGGCCAAAAGCTGGAGCACTTCCCGTGTTTGCTGGGCATCTTGAACGCGACCCAGGGCCAGCGTTTCGATAAACATGCGAATCGACGTCAGTGGCGTACGCAATTCATGACTGACGAGCGATACGAAATCCGTCTTCATGCGCGAAATGCGTGCCTCTCGGTAAAGGGTTCGGCCGATGACGACGATGCCCACGGCGAGCACGCCGTAAAGCAGCGCGAGCAGTACGCCGTAGAGCGCGCGATTGCGGGTGGAGGCTTCGGTGACCAAGTCGGGGTTGTTGGCCAGCGCCGCGACCTCAAAGTCTTGAAGCGGTGGCGGGAGCGGACGAACTGCGAGCGCCGCATCTTTGGGGCTCACGACACCCGATACGATTTTTCCGACGAAGCCACCGCGTCCCTGAGGATGCGCGGGGCGGACCGCAAAGCGCACGAGCTCACGGCTTGCCGTCGCACCGACCAGGCGACTTAACAAGGCATCCAGTTGGGTTTCATCCACCCGGGCGCCTTGGAGCCCGTGTTCACCTTTGCGCAAAAAAACGAGAGTGACGCCGTCGGGGGCGAGGACGGTGGCGACGAGAGGCTGTTCCCCCGCGAGGCGCGGCGCAAGCGCCATGAGTTGAGGGAGAACACCCTGCACCCAATCCAAAGGCTGCCCCTCGGCGGGGACGACAAAGGGGGCTTGGGTGATGCGCAGTCCAGCAGCCACAACGTCCAGTCCCTTTGGTGTGACGATGACTTCCGCACCCGTCAGGGCGGCGACCAGGCGAGAAGCCGCCTCTTCCACACGCACACCCCAAGCGACGGCGAGGCGCTTTTCCACCGCGGCGCGTTCGTTCACGATGGCAACGATGCCAAACCCAGACAGCCCCAGCGACGGCAGAACGACGAGAAGCAAAAGCAGGGCGAAGGCGCGCCGAAAACTGAGTAGCCTGACAGGACCCGAAGCCACAGGTAGGGTTTTGCACAGAAACTGTGGCAAACGCACAGCCCAAACGCATTGGCCAAACGGATCGGCCAAACCCTCTGAAGGAGTGACGCATGGCGTCAGCTGCGGTGATTGGAGCAGGGTCTTTCGGGACCGCGTTGGCCAACGTGGTTGCGGCCAACTTTGAACGGGTGGTGCTTTGGGCGCGTGAGGCCGAGGTGGCCGACGCTGTGAACCGGCATCACGAGAACCCCAGCTACATGCCCCAGGTGACGCTCTCGGACCGCGTGTCAGCCACGACACGTTTTCAAGACGCGCTCAAAGGCGCGCAGCTTGTCATCCTGGCGGTTCCCTCTCACGCCACGCGTGAGGTCATGGAATTGGCCGCCAGTCATCTGCCCCCACATATTCCATTGGTCACTGTCACTAAGGGAATCGAGAACGGCACGTTGTTGCTCATGACTGAGCTGCTGGAAAGCTGTCTGCCAGCGGACTTTCATCCGTATATTGCTGTGCTGTCGGGCCCAAGCTTCGCCAAAGAGCTGGCGCTTCGCGCACCGACCGCTGTCACCCTGGCTTCCCGATGGGAGAAGGTTGCACGCCGCTGTCAACAAGCGCTGCAGACAGATACTTTTCGCATTTACACTTCCAGCGATGTGACGGGCGTGCAGCTTGGCGGGGCGCTGAAGAATGTCATTGCCATTGCTGCGGGCATTGCCGACGGATTGGGGCTTGGGAACAACGTCCGTGCGGCGCTCATTACACGTGGGCTGGCGGAGATATCTCGCATCGCCGTGCAAATGGGCGCCAACCCGCTGACTGTTTCCGGGTTGTCGGGCCTGGGGGACCTGGTTTTGACGTGCACCGGCGAGCTGTCACGCAATCGGCGGGTGGGAATCGCTCTGGGGCAGGGAAAACAACTCGATGAAGTATTGGGCGCGATGACCCAAGTCGCCGAGGGGGTCAAAACAGCGCAGAGCGCACACGACTTGTCGCGAAAAGTCGGCGTCGAACTTCCGATTTGTGAGCAGGTCTACGGCATTCTTTACGAAGGAAAGAACCCCAAAGTCGCAGTCAGCGAGCTCATGACGAGGCAGCCAAAAGCCGAGGTCGGATAGGCAGGCTGACTTCGTGCAAGCACGCCAGTGCCCCGGCGAGGGAGCCTGCTAAAACGAGCTGACGGCGCGAACGGGGACACCCTTGAGCCGCCACAGCGTGAGACGTTCGGTATTCGTGTGGGAAATCAGAACCCCGTCGCGCTGCATTTCCTCGAGCAGCTTCACCGTCGTGAGTGGTTCAATGCCAATCGCCTTGGCGAGCGCATCGCCAGAGAGGCCCACCATTTGCCGGCGAAGCTCCAGAATAATTTCACGCTTCAGCTCCGCCTTGCGAAGTCCGGCAAGCTCTTGGCTTCGCCAAGCTGACACAATGCCCAAAATCAGCAGAATCGCGGCAAACGCTGCCAGCGCCGGGTAAATGATGTGCGCGTTCTGCTCCAGCAGCTCGATGTAGCTGGGCCCTGACCTTCCAGGGAGGCCGCGAAACAGCGTGTCCAAAGAGTTGTCGAGTCCCAGAAGCACCGCGAGGCCACTTTATACCTCAGCTGGCTCCGTGCACGGCAACGTGGCTCGCGATGACCGTGCCCAATGCCTCGGTGACGCCTTCGGAAAACAGCTTCCGGTCAGCCTTATCCAGTAGCGCGCTGAGGCCTTGGCGCGATGCGGCGCTGATGGCGACCCCACCCCGAAGCCGGGTGAGGTGAAGAACTTCATTTTCGGGCATCAGGTCGGTTTTGTTCCACACGAGCAGCCGGGGTTTTTCTCTCAAGCCGAGGTCGTCCAGAACGCGCTCTACCGCCCCAATTTGCTCTGGGAAAGCTGGGTCATGGGCGTCGACCACGTGCAGCAAGAGACTGGCGTCTTCGAGTTCTTCGAGTGTTGCTCGAAATGCGCTGACCAGGTCTTTGGGCAGGTCTCGAATGAAACCGACCGTGTCAGTGACGATGACTTCTTGTTCATGCGGAAACCGCAGTCTCCGGCTGGTGGGGTCGAGCGTGGCGAACAGCTTGTCTTCCGCCAAGACGTTGGCTCCCGTCATCGCGTTGAGCAGCGTTGACTTCCCCGCATTCGTGTAGCCGACAATCGAAACGATCGGCAGCTCACGACGCACGCGACTTCGTCGTCGCGTTTGGCGGTCGCACGACAATTGGTCAATCCGGCGCTCAAGCTGTGTCATTCGGTCGCGGACGCGGCGGCGGTCGATTTCAAGCTTCGTTTCGCCAGGCCCGCGCCCACCGATGCCGCCGGCGAGTCGCGAAAGCGAGTCATCCCGTTGGGTCAATCGCGGCAACAAGTACTTGAGCTGGGCGAGCTCGACTTGAAGCTTCCCCTCGCCGCTGCTCGCACGCTGGGCGAAAATGTCGAGAATCAGCTGCGTGCGGTCCAGCAGTTTGAGGCTTGTTTCTTCGGAAATGTGTCTGGTTTGCGACGGTAAGAGATTCTGGTCAAACACCAAGAGGTCGGCCATGCGCTGCATGGCGCGCAGGTTCAAGTCCGCCAACTTGCCGCGCCCAATCAGGTAGCGCGGGTCGGGTTCACGCCGCATTTGAAGTACGGATTCCAAGACTTGCACGCCAGCGGTTCGTGCAAGTTCTCCCAGTTCCGCCAGTCGGGCCTCTGCTTCCTGGCGTTGGCCGTTGAGGCACACCCCCACCAGAATCGCCCGCCCCGAAGTGGCCGCAGAACGCACGGGCGTCTTTGAGGCGAGCTCTTCCTCTAAGGCCGCCAAGGTGTCGATGACGTCCGGCTGGTCGCCATGAACCGAAGACAGAGTTTCGGTTCGCCAGAGCGCATCGGTCGCGTTTTCAGGGAGCAAATGCGCCCAATGCAAAAGGCCCGGCAACCCCTCTGGCCCGACACCAATTGCTGCGACAAAGTCCAGCCGCAACAGCGCCAAGTCAGTGAGGTCGTCTTTGGTCAGGGGTTCGGACTTGAGATGCGTGTGCACCAGGCGAAGACCCCGCAGGCGCACTTGGCCTGCCCGGGCACGACCGATGTCGGGCAGTTCAATTTTGTGGGCGTCGCCGACGATGACGTATTCGACCTCTCCTTTTCGGTTCAACAACACGCCCACCTGCCGTCGAATGCGGGCCGAAATCTCGGTGAGGTGTCGGGCGAGCTCTGGGCTCACGAGTTCCGTCGGCAAGACGCGCCTTCGAAACGTGTGACGGAGTGCGGTGAGGTCGCTCTGTTTCAGGCCGAGCGTGTTGCCCACGAGGTCGCGCAATGTCGAGACAACTTAATGCGTGGGTCGTTTCGCCGCCATGACCACCGTTCCGCCGTCTCCGATGGCAGCAAAAAGCCACGTCAGCAGTAAGGCAGGGAGTCCCAACAGAAAGCCCATGGTGAGGAGAGCAAAGCGCCGCTCCCCGGAAAAGCCGTCGCCACGACCTGTCAGAATACGGAACAGGCCGTTGGGTTCGCTGTCCCACAGGTTGATGGCGCTCTGCACAATGCCCAACCAGTCGTATTCGAACTCCATGTTCCAACGTTTTTCGATGGTGAGCCCGGCTTTGCGAAGCGCCTTGGCCAGGGCCAGCGGTCCAAAGTGAAACAGGTGCCGGGGGACATCCAGATGGAGCCACTTTTTGCCGAAGACTTGGGCCTGAAAGCCCATGGCATTGGGCACGGCAATGACGATGACACCTTCTGGCGAAAGCCTTCGCGTCAGGTCGCGCAGCGTGGCGAAGGGGTCAGGGAGGTGCTCCAAACTGTGCCACAGCGTGATGACATCAAACCGCGCCTCTGCGGGCAGCGCGTCAAGGGTCTTGGCCACGCTCAACCCTGCAGCGTGTGCACGCTCCGGATTGAGTTCGGTTCCAAACGGGCGCCAACCGCGCTTCTTCAGGGCCAGGAGAAACGTTCCTTCGCCGCAGCCGACGTCCAGTACGGTGCCGGGCCGAGGCGCAAGGCGGTGAATCCAGCGAACGCGACGCCAGGCGCAGTAGCGTGCCGTGATGCCATGTCGCCCGCCATGGTATGACGACATGTAATAACGGGACAGGTCTTTGGGGACCGGTTGCGTGTGCCCCAGTCCGCAGCGTGCGCAGCCCAGGACATCAAAGCGTTCGCGCGAATCGGGATCCGCTGCGTCTTTGAATCGCAACGTGAGTTCGCCGCCGCAAACGTTGCAGGCGGGGGGCGTCACGACGACAGCGCCAGCTTTCGCCCCTCGGCGGAGAGAAACGGTGGCGCTGCGAGCCCCCGTCTCACTTTCCAAAGGGCCCACGCTGTTCGCAGAACCCCCAGCCCGTAGGTCACGCTGCGCGTGAACGGAATCGACGAGGATTCGGCTTCGTACCGGGTGGGACATGTGACCTCTGCAATGCCAAAGCCAAAGTGAATGGCCTGAACGAGCATCTCGTTATCGAAAACAAAGTCGTCGTTGTTCTCTTCGAGAGGCAAAGACAGAAGCAGTTGTCGGGAAAAGGCCCGATATCCTGTGTGATATTCGGACAAACGCTGGTCCAGCATCAGATTTTCGACGGCTGTCAGAATCCGGTTGGCGACGTACTTGTAGAAGGGCATGCCACCGTCGAGGGCGCGCCCGCCAAGAATCCGTGAGCCGAGCACGACGTCATAAAGGCCGCTGGCGATGCACGCGGCGAGTGCCGGGATGAGCCTGGGGGTGTACTGGTAGTCCGGGTGCAGCATGACAACGATGTCAGCACCGCGACGCAAGGCTTCGCGATAACAGGTCTTTTGGTTCGCGCCGTAGCCACGGTTTCGGTCGTGAACCACCGTGTGAACCCCCAGTCGACGAGCGACGTCGGCGGTTCGGTCTTTGGAGCCGTCGTCGACCAGAATGATGTCATCGACCACGTCTTTGGGGATTTCGGCGTACGTCTTTTCGACCGTTTGTTCGGCGTTGTAACCTGGCATGACGACGCAGACTTTGAGCCCGTTTTGCATGCGGCGGCGCACCTTAACCCCAGAAATCGCTTGGGTGGAACATGCCTCGCTGGTTCTTTTGGCCGATGCCGATGCCGATGCCGATGCCGATGCCGTTGTCGCTCGGCGAGCCGTGCCACAGGGCACTGCCACGCCTCGCTTCGTGGCCTCGGCCAAAACCCCTTCGCGATCCACGCTCCACCCAAGCGATCTCTGGGGTTAGGGCAGAAAGCGCCCAAAGTGGATGTCATCGCGTGCCCCAAAGGTGGGTCAGGATTCTGACGGACCCGCCTTTCGGTCGAGCCCGCCCGTGGCTATCTTCCGACCCCTTCATGGACCGCACCGAGCGCCTTCTGGATTTGGTCGCCTTGTTTCTCGATGCGCAGCAGCCCGTTTCTTGGGCTCAGCTCAAGGAGACTTTTCCCGAGGACTACGACCAAGGCACGTCTGAGGCGACCGAGCGGAAATTTGAACGGGACAAAGCAGAGCTGTTGGAGCTCGGTATTCCGCTCGTCTACGTGCAAGGCGACGAAGAACGGCGCGACGGTTACGTCCTCTCTCGCGACGCATACTATTTGCCCGAGGTCGACTTTTCTCCAGAAGAGCTGGCTGTGTTGTACGCAGCGGGCTCCGCCGCCCTGGCATCGGGTGTTTTCCCGGGTCAGTTCGACTTGGCCAACGCGATGCGCAAAATCGGTTTTCTGGCAGACAGCCAAGTCTCCAAGCCGCGCGTTCGTATGGAACTGGGCACCGTCGGAAGCCAGACACGCCTGGCGACAATGTTGAACGAACTCTGGGAGGCCACGGCCATCCGAAAGTGCGTTCGCCTGACGTACATTTCGCCCCGCGGCGCGGAGGCCACCACGCGCACAGTCCGCCCGTATGGTTTGGCGCTGCGGCGTGGGGTTTGGGCCCTTGTGGCGCACTGCGAGCTGCGGGGCGACATCCGCACGTTTCACTTGCACCGCATCTCCGAACTTTCGGTGAGCAACCTGAAGCCCCGTTCACCGGATTTTGAAGTTCCTGCGTCGTTTCGCTTGGAAGACTACGTGGCGAATCACGCTTGGCAGCATCGCATTCACGCGCCAGTCGACGTCACACTCGAACTGCGGGGTGCGTTGGCCGGCATGGGCGAGCGGCTTTTCCCCGGTGCACGTGCGACCGGCAACCCCGGCGGGGTGATGGTCACGGCCAGCTATGTCGATGGGCTTCTTCGCGCAGTCTTGGCCTTAGCGCCCGACTGCCGTGTGAACGGGCCGCTGGAAGTCGTCGAACGCTTTTCGGCGATGGTGGGCAAAGCGGTTTCGCGGCATACGCGCCGGGAGGCCGCATGAGTGCCAACGGTGGCGTTCACGAACGCCTTCGCCGTTTGTTGGTCCTGGTGCCTTACGTCGCTCAGCATCAAGGCATCTCGGTGAGTGAATTGTCGCAGGCGCTGTCGCTCACGCGCGAAGCGCTGCTCGAAGATTTGGATTTGTTGTCGATGGTGGGTCGGCCTCCGTTCAACCCCGACGATTTCATCGACGTCTACGTGGAGAACGAGCGCGTCTATGTGGACCTGGACCAAAGGTTTTCCAAACCCCCCAGACTGACCCCGGGAGAGGCGACAGCATTGGCTGCGGCTGCCGCGCTGTTGCGTCCGGCCGCAGGCGAAGCACTCCAGCGCGCGTTGACCAAGTTGGAACGCGTGTTGCCGACAAGCGCCAAAGCGCGTTATCGAGAGATGGCAGGTAAAATTGATGCAACGACCGAAGGTCCGCCAGAACTCGTTCCTCTGGCCCACGCCATTTCAGAGCGTCAGCAAGTCCGGTTCGACTATTTCAGCCAGGGGCGGGGCGAAACCGAAGCCCGCACCGTCGAGCCGCTGGAGCTCTTTTCCCACCGGGGGCATTGGTACCTTCTGGCCCATTGTCTCGCGCGCGTGGATGAAAGGTTGTTTCGGCTAGACCGAATTCAGAATCTGCAAACGACGGGCGTTGTTTTCGCCCCCAGGAACGCTGCGTCACGCTCGTTGCCCAAGCCCACACTCAAAGGCCGCGGCGACGTGCGTGTTCGCTTCACGCCGACGGCTGCCGCGTACGTGCAGGAACGTTTTGGCGGTGAGGCTGTGCGCCTTGCGGATGGCGGCGCTGAGGTTCGCGTGACGGGTGATGCGCCAAGGTGGCTGGTGCAATGGGTCTTGTCCTTTGGGGGCGAGGCCGAAGTCGTTGAGCCCGAATGGGCGCGACAAGCCGTTGCCCAGGCGGCGCAGGCCTCGCTAAGCTGACATTCCCCCATGGCGTTTGCGCTCAAGATTGCCGAAGGCCAGGAAGCCGGCCGAGAATTCGTTTTCGACCAGGCCGCGGTGACGATCGGTCGGACCACGGAATGCGACATCGTGCTGTACGACTCCGGCGTTTCGCGGCAGCACGCCCGAATCTTCTCTGACGGCAGCGACTATTTCATCGAGGACTTGGGGAGTTCCAACGGCACCCGGGTCAATGGCAGCACGATTCGAAAACAGCGTTTGTCGCCGGGTGATTCTCTTGCGCTGGGTGGGGTCGTGTTCAGTTTCTCGCCACAGCGCAAAGCGACACCACCCGTCTTGGAGGAAGTGCCCAAGGACGGGAACAGCACCCGTATCGTGTCCGAACGCGAGATTCAGCGCTCGCGCGGCGCGCGTGCGTTGGTGCCCAAAGACGCTTCTCCCGAGGCCCTGCAGGAGGCCGAGCGAAAAGCGACACGAGGCCTTCCGGCCGTTTCTTCTTTCGCGGCGCCAGCCCGCACCATCGCCAAGGCGATTTCTCACATCTCTCACGTCAAGGCGCTGTCTTCTGGAAGCGGTCGGCTTTCCGCGGCGGAGCGGGCACGGATTCGGCGAGAGTCTCCTGGGCTTCTCGGAACGCTGTGGATTTTTTGGCTTGATGCTTCAGACAACGTTCGCAGGGCCATCGTTGTGGGCGGTGTTGTCGTTGTGTTGGGCTTGCTCGGTGGGTTGTACGCCTGGCTCATGAGCCCCGGACCTCGCGTGGGGCTTCCGCCAGAACCCAAAGTGCTCACGCGCGCGCCCATCAAAGAATCGTTCGGCTTGGGCGAAGGCGTGGACTACCGCAATCGTGATGCAAAAATGTTTCGGTTCGAGTTCAACGCTTCTTCGCGCGCCGTGGCGATTGTGCACTACGTGTCTGCGGACATTTCGGAAGGCGAAGTCGATGTTTCAGTGAACGGCGCCAGCGTCGGCAAGTTGTCACCGGATGTCCTTGGCGAGGAGCGAATGCGTGAGCTCGTGATTCCCGCAAACTTTCTGCCCAAGCGCGGCGAAGTCTACGAACTCGTCTTCGACAACACCCGCAATCTGCCGGGACGAGAAACGTGGCGAATCTGGAACGTCTGGATTGATACACATTTGATTCCCGAAATGCCGTCGGAGCAGCTGATTCGCGAAGCCAGCGAAGCGTTTCGCCGTGCCGAGCGCGCGTACGAGCGAAAGGACATCGCCGCAGAGAGCCGCTACCAAGCGTGGAAAGGTTTTCGCGAAGCCTGGCTCAAGCTGGAAGGGCACGCCGAACCCAAGCCCGGGCTGTTTGCGCGCGCCTACGCGCAGATGCAGGAAGTCCAAATTGAACTCGACCGCACTTGCCGCAAGCTGCTTTTGGAAGTCGAAGTGGCCTACCAGCATCGCGACTACAACGGTGCACGGGCCGCCCTGGACCACGTGAAAGACTACTTTCCGGCGAACGACCAGAGCTGCCCGCTGCAGGCCGAACGCAAGCGTCAGCAGTACGACCTGGATTTCCTGAACTGACGGTGGGTCGTCGTACTTTTCATGAGGCAGCGCAAGCCCATAGATAAATAGCTGAATTCACTAGAGATTAGCTTGCCCTCGACGCGAAGAGTTTCTTGCGTCTGATCGCGCAACCGCCCCCTCCTAAGCATCGATAATCCCTTGAGGTCCCGGCTTTTGCGAACGGGGAAGAGAACACTTGGACGGCATCACCGATAGCTCCGCTGCACCTCGTGTGCCTTCAACGGGTTCCGCCGAAGGGAATGAGACTCGTCCGAAAGGTGTTTCGGCATCGGTCGCTGGGGCGAAATGGGGCGCGCATCCAAACTCAGATGGGCCGCCGCCTGGTAGCACACGCGAACAGCAAGTTGCCTGGTGGACCCAGCGTCTCGGCATTGTCTTGCGTCTCAAAGCCGTCGAAAAGTTGGTGGCCGATGTGGAAAAACGCCGTGCACTCGCTTGCGGTACACCCGCGCTGGATGAGGCGACCCGGCTTGTGGGCGAGGCGAATCGGCTCCTCGTGGGCGCGCGTCCGAAATCTCACGATTCCCAGGCGTTGGGGCGTGTCGATGGGCCCACGTTCCAGCGCATCGTTGTGCTGACAGACCAGGCCCAACGCGCTCTCAAAGCGGATGAAGACACGCGAGCAAGTCTTCAGCCTTTCGACGGTGTGGTGAAGAAGTATGCGCTCGCGGTGTTGGCCAAAGAGAAGCCAACTGCGCCGCTGCGCGAGGCCCAGGCGCTCCTCGCAGCAGGGGTTCGATTTCAATCCGCCATGCTCGCGAGCGGGCGAATCGATCCCGCGAAGGGCCGCTATCTCACCCTGATGGCGCACAGGGTCGACCAGGCGATGGCCTGGCACGCGAAGGTCGCGGAAAAGGACCCACAAAAGCGCGTCGAGCCCGAGTGGCTTCATCGGGTGACCGAAGAAGGACGCCGCGCCAACAAAGCGCTGAGCGAAGCGCGGACGTTGCTTGAAGGCGGTCGCGCAACGCAGCTTGAGGACGACACCGTGGCGCACATCGGCGCATTGCTCGACGCGGCGGAATACCATCAGGCCGGCCACGACTTCACGCGCGAAGTGGGCGTCCACCGGCAAGAGCAAGACGAGCGCATCCAACGCAAGCGCAACATGGGTGAGACGAATCGCCAGTCCGTGCTCTTCATGAACTGGGCTACGAAGTTCATGCACGACGTTGGCCTCACAGAATGGCCGTTGGGCAAACGCGTTTTGGAGTACCTGTTCAAAACCAAAATCGGGCCCGACCACGGACGAGATGCCGAACGCCACATTGCGGAATCGCGGCGAATCGAAGATCGCCGGGCCGGTGCCGCCCCAAGCTTTGAAGACGCCAAGGCGATGAAGCCGCACGTCGACAAGGCGCGCGATTCGGCCGATGCGTACGACAACCTTCGCAGTGGGATACTTGAGTGGGTGGTGGCGAACACGATTACGCCCCTGACGCGGCTTTCCTATGAGCCGGTCATGCGGTGGTGGAAGGGCAAGTTTGGGAAGCGGCCCGACCAGATGGGTGGCGTGGCCGGGACTGTGGCCACGCTGGCCATCGCCGTTTGGTACGAGTTCCTCAACATCTTCCCGTGGAAAATCGGCAAGCTCGACCTTCGTGGGTATCGCGTCCGCATCATGGGCGACGACATGAGCTTCAACGACCCCAAGACCAAGCAAGCGTTCGTCAGTGAAGGCATCTGGGGCGCCGCGGCGGAAACCGGCGGCAATGTCATCGGCGGCGGGTGGCTTCGCCGCGTCACCGGTTGGCATCCGGCGGTCTGTGCTGCGGTTCTGGCTGCTCCCGTTGGCGCCCTTTCAAGCATGATCAGTTGGAGCGGTGTCAATCCCAACGCGCAGGCGAACAGTTCTCCTTGGAAATACTTTGCTTGGGGTATTGGCAACGGGGAGTGGCGCTTCCTTGCGCCCGAGCTTGCGATTACAGCTTGGGACTGGCTGCAAGGCCGCGCGGCCAGCGGTCATCCGCAAGCCGCGTAACCCGTGCAGGCCAACGCGCACATTGTGCGATCCGCCGCTGCGCCTTGGCAAACGTTTGGTACAAAACGGAGGTCCTGACCCCCAAAATGTTCCAACCGTTTCGGGGGAAGCATCACCGCTGCGGTGATTTCCGGATTGGCGTTCGTACCCATGGTGTTGGCGTGGTCTTGGGGCATTGAGCGCGCGCGAGTGCCTATGCCGAACGCTTTGGGCACGAAAATTAGTGCTTGAGTGTCGCGACCCTCAAGGCGAGAACCCCTCCATGCGCTCACTTCTCGTCGCCACCCTTGTGCTTTCTGCCTGTGCTCACACGCCGTCCACCCCGTCCGAGGTCGATCGAATCCTCCTTGCCGCTGACCGAACCGAAGCAGACCGGACGATGGATTCCGGCCGTCGGCCCGGGCCATTTCTGGCCTTTGTTGATGCGAAGCCCGGCATGCACGTGGGCGAGGTGTTTGCCGGAAGCGGCTACACAACGGAGCTGCTTGTCCGGGCTGTTGGGCCGACGGGCAAGGTGTATGGCCACAACACCCCTGAGCTTTTGAAGATGTTTCTCGAGAAGCCCTGGAGCGAGCGACTTGCGCGTCCCGTGAATGGCAGCGTTGTGCGCGTCGACAGGCCCATCGAATCGCCGTTCCCGCCGGAAGCCGAGGGCACCCTGGACCGCGTGGTGACGAACGCGAACTACCATGACGCCGTCGCGTTCGGAAACGACCGCATCCAGATGAACCAAGCTGTCAAAACGGCACTGAAGAGCGGCGGCACTTACATTGTTTGCGACTCCAGCGCGAAGGACGGAAGCGGCGCCGCCGATTCGAAGACCCTGCACCGCATCGATCAAAAGTATGTCGAGCGAGAAATCCTCATGGCCGGTTTTCGTCTTGTCGAAAGCGGAGACTTTCTTCGGAATCCTGGCGATGCGCGCGACTGGAACGCATCGCCCATCGACGCCGGTGACAAGCGTGGCACCAGCGACCGATTTTGTCTGAAGTTTGTCAAATAGAGTCAGCAGGCCGTCACGCGGGGCACAACCGTCTTGAAGCGCCGCAGTGGATACTCCTGCGCGGAGAACGCCACCCATGGTCCGCTTCATTTTCGTTGCTGTATCGCTTCTGGCGACCGCTGTACTCCCTTGCGTGGGCCCACTCCAACCCCGCTAAGCTTCAGCTAGCTCGGTGGAGGAATTGGCTTCTCCGCGACGAACACGACGTCACGAAAGCCGAGCGGAAGCAGCAGCGCACGAAGCGCCTGCTGGGCGGAACGCTCGGCGCGCCCACGGAGCTGGGGGTCGAACTGCGTTTGCATCGCGAAGGCCCGTTGGGCTTTGGCGAACATCTCGGCTGTCTCCGCTGAATTGAGATTCGAACCGATGATTTCGGTTTCGTCCGGACGCATTTCGACGTGAGTCTGCAGCTGTGGAAAGCGCACGTGCACCACGTCGCCCTTCACGGCAATGTCGTCGGGCCCAAGCTTCGACAAGTCCCACGTGAGGTGAACATCGGCGAACAGTATCGCGCGCGCGTTCGGGTTTCGCAGGGCGTGTTGGGCGAAGGCAGTGAGCTCTGACCAGAAGCCATCGGTGGCGAGGGCCGGTGGGTCGGGTGCGAACGACACCTTGCGGTGCAAAGAAACTTCGAGCGTTTCCAGCCGCGCCACTTCGCGAATGCGCTCAATCAACAGCGGTGCTTCTGGTCGGCGAGGCACGTTTCGCCAGGGCGCCCATGTCGTTAAAAACGCACCAACGCCTGCCGCGAAGACCAGGGTGAGGACGTGCGCAAAGCGGAAAGAACGTCGCGGTTCCATGGCCCCCGACGGTATAACGCCTTGGACACTATTCGCGGAGACTTCACGCTCATGGCTGGCAATAGCTTCGAAACGCTTGGAACACTTTCGGTGGGTGGTGGCCGCTACCAGGTGTTTGAACTGGCGAAGTTGGCGGCTGTCCACAAGCAGGTGGAGCGGCTGCCGTTTTCGCTCAAGGTGCTTCTGGAGAATCTGCTGCGTCACGAAGACGGTCGCATCGTGAAGGCCGAGCACGTGCAGAAGATGCTCGCGTGGGACGCGAAGGCCGCCCCCGATACCGAGATTAGCTTTCACCCGGCGCGTGTGCTGTTGCAGGACTTCACCGGCGTGCCTGCAGTCGTTGACATGGCGGCGATGCGTGAAGCGTTTTCCAAAATGGGGGGCGACGCCAAGCGCATCAACCCGCTGCATCCCGCCGATTTGGTGATTGACCATTCGGTGATGGTCGACCTCTTTGGCTCTTCACAGGCGGTCGAAGGCAATTCTGAAATCGACTACCAGCGCAACGGAGAACGCTACGCGTTTTTGCGTTGGGGACAGCAAGCGTTTCGAAATTTTCGCGTGGTGCCGCCGAACACGGGCATCTGTCACCAGGTCAATTTGGAATACCTCGCGCAAGTGGCGTTCCGAGAAGGCGAGCGTGTGTTCCCCGACACCCTCGTCGGGACCGATTCGCACACGACGATGGTCAATGCGCTCGGCGTCGTCGGCTGGGGTGTTGGCGGCATCGAAGCGGAGGCGGCGCTTTTGGGCCAGCCGATCACGATGCTGATTCCGCAGGTGGTGGGCTTCAAGCTGACAGGCAAGCTGCCTGCTGGCGCGACGGCGACAGACCTTGTGCTGACGGTGACGCAAATCCTGCGCAAAAAGGGTGTTGTCGGTCGGTTCGTTGAGTTTTTCGGGCCGGGCTTGAATGCGCTGACATTGCCAGACCGCGCGACGATTTCGAACATGGCACCTGAATATGGTGCCACCATCGGTTTCTTCCCCGTCGACGCAGAAACCCTCGCGTACCTGAAATTCACCGGACGTTCGGCAGAACAAGTCGCCTTGGTCGAGGCCTACTGCAAGGCCCAGGGCATGTTTCGCACGGATGCGACTCCCGACCCTGTGTTTTCGGATACCGTCACCTTGGACTTGGCGAGCGTTGAGCCGTGTCTCGCTGGACCTAAGCGTCCCCAGGACCGCGTCAGTCTCAAAGACATGCAGTCGGTCTACCGAAAGAGTGTCGACGAAATGCTCGCCAGCGAGCCGCCGAAGGATGACGACGCGCCGCCGACACCGAACGCACCCAAGCGTGTTGTGGACGATGCGCTTCGCAACAAATCGGTGCGCGTCAGCGAAGGCGCCACCAGCTTCGAAATGCGTCACGGTGCGGTGGCGATTGCGTCCATCACATCGTGTACCAACACCTCCAACCCCGCGGTGCTGATTGGTGCCGGGCTCTTGGCCAAGCGGGCGGTGGAGCGGGGACTGGTGCGAAAGCCCTGGGTGAAAACGTCACTGGCGCCGGGTTCAACAGTGGTGACGGAGTACCTCAAGGCCTCGGGGTTGATGCCGTACCTCGAAGCTTTGGGCTTTCACATCGTGGGTTATGGGTGCACGACTTGCATCGGCAACTCGGGGCCCTTGACTGAGCCCGTGGCCAACGCCGTTTCGGAAGGCGACTTGGTGGTGGCGAGCGTTCTCTCGGGCAACCGCAATTTCGAAGGCCGCATCAATCCGCTCGTTCGCATGAACTTTCTGGCGTCGCCGCCTTTGGTGGTGGCGTACGCGCTTGCCGGGAACGTCGCCATCGACCTCACGAAAGAGCCACTGGGCAAAGACCCCAATGGCAAGCCGGTGTTCCTCAAAGACATCTGGCCGAGCGATTCTGACATCGCCGACGTGATGCGCGCCGCACTGAAGCCGGAGCAGTACAAAGGCCAATACGGTCAGCTTCTTGAAGGTGACGCGCGCTGGCAGCGTATCGCCGTCGCCAAGGGTGACACGTTTAAATGGGACGTGAAGTCGACGTATGTTCGCAAGCCGCCCTTCTTTGAAAACATTGCGAAAGAGCCTGCGCCCCTGGCGAATGTCTCAGGCGCGCGTGTCATTGCGCTGCTTGGGGATTCGGTGACGACTGACCACATTTCACCGGCCGGAAACATTGCGAAGAACAGCCCTGCCGCGCGTTATTTGATGGAGCAAGGCGTCGACGCGAAGGATTTTAATTCCTACGGCGCGCGGCGTGGCAACCACGAAGTCATGGTGCGCGGCACCTTTGGCAACATTCGTTTGAAAAACCACCTTGTGCCTGGGTCCGAGGGCAACGTCACCGTGCATCACCCGACCCGCGAGCGCATGTCGATTTACGATGCCGCGATGAAATACGCGACCGAGAAGACCCCGCTGGTCGTTTTGGCGGGCGCCGAGTACGGGACCGGTTCGTCGCGCGATTGGGCAGCAAAAGGGACGGCCCTTTTGGGCATTCGCGCTGTCATTGCCAAAAGCTTTGAGCGCATTCATCGGTCCAACCTGATTGGCATGGGCGTCCTGCCTCTCCAGTTTCAGGACGGCGAAGACGCGTCGACGCTTCAACTCACCGGGGCGGAGACCTTCGACATCGAAGGCATCGCCAGCGACTTGGTCCCCGGCAAGAAGCTCTTGGTGAAGGCCAGCGCCGACGGAAAAACGAAGTCCTTCACGGCCACGGCCCGCATCGACACGCCCAACGAGCTTGACTACTACCGGCATGGTGGAATCTTGGTCTACGTGCTTCGGCAGTTGCTCAAGACGTAGGGTGCTCCAAGCGTCCCTCCCGAGCGGCCCGGCCCGGACGGCATCGATATCATCGAGAATTGAGACGGTGGCTTCAGAGACTCGTTCTGGACCCAGTGACTCTCAGCGCAATGTTGTGACTGCGGCGGCCGAACACCAAGGAAAGAAGCGCCTCAAACGATGTTCGGGAAACGTTAGAACTCTTCCGGTCGGCCGGAGCGTCCCTGCTTGAGTCGCCCCTGCCGGCGTTTCTGAGCCAAACGTTTTTCGCGACCGCCCCGGGTAGGCCGAGTGGGACGCCGGGTTTTGGGCGGGGGGCGGGCCAGCACGGCAAGCGTTTCGCGCAAGCGTGCGAGCGCAACGCCACGGTTTTGCGCTTGGCTTCTTCGTTCGGTGGCAGAAACGCTGATGCCTGTGGGGGCGTGGGTGAGGCGGACCCCACTCTCTGTCTTGTTGCGGTGCTGGCCGCCCGGCCCAGACGCGATGAAAAACTCTTCTTCGCACGCTGCGCGCAGGGCGTTGTCGTCTTGTGCCAGCGCCTGCCTGGCAAGGGCGCGCAGTTCGTCACGGGTTGGCGGGCTGGTGTTCATCGCGTGGCGCGTTTTGAGTGCGGTGTGCCCAAATCCTGAGACGGGTTTAGTGGCGCGTCAATGCATGAAGGATGGCTTCTCGCCGGCGCACCAAAATGCGAGCCACCAGCGGAAAGCTCAAGGCATAGAGAGCAAGTGCGAAGAGGGTGGGCAAGACGAGTGCAGCAACGTGTCGCAGCGCAAGTCCTGCGTGCCCGGCGGATGCCAGGGTCGTGATGAACGGGCTTACGGCAGCCGAAGCGGCCGCGACTCCCAAAAGCGATGCGATGAAGGGCGGGCGGTCTTTTCGTTGCAAGGTGGCGTCAAAGCGCGTTGGAAACAAGACGGAAAGGACGTTGCCGACAGCCAGAAGGCCCGCAAGCATTGTCACGCTACCCAGGAGCGTGACACCTGCGTCGACCCAGCTGCCCGCGCCAAAATAGACTTTGTAAAAGCCGACGACAGTGCCGGCGAGTGTCAGCGCTGCGGTCGCGTGCACGATGTTCTTCACGCGCAAGACGACTGCCAGTGGCAGGGGCGCGGTGAGAAAGCGCGCAAACCCCCAGCCCTCGTAGCCAAAGGCATTCTGGCCAAAGTGAGAGGCCAAGACGAGTGCGCCGTACAGCGCCAGGCCGCCCATCAACCAAGCGTCGGCAGTGTCGCCTGCAACGAACGCTGCCAAGTCGCGCGCAGACAGAAGCTTGAGCAAGATGCCCAACACAAACGGGACCGCAACAAGAAGTCGCGCGCGAGGGTTGTTCCAAAGTTCCAGCGCCTCACGGGAGGCCAACGTTACAAAAAGGCTTGTTGAGCCTTGAAACGGGTTCCTGCGCGCGGCCGGTACCGTCGCGCGCGCAACGCCGGCGCCCAGACTCCTGTAGTGTCGAAGCAGCAGCCGATAGGCCACCGTTGAGGCGAGGAACGTCCAGGAGACCAGTCCGATGGCATAGGCCCCGACCCCCACGGTGTGGTGCAAAGCGAGATGCCGAAGACCTTCGCCCAAGTAGCCAGAGGGAACACGACCGAGCGCCAGCGCAGCGTTTTCAAGCACGCGGGGCGAAAGCGCGTTGAGGCCCGCGCGGCCGACTTGGGTGAGCCAGCGCGTGTCAACCGGTGGGATGAAACTGGCGGCCAACAAAAACGCGACAAAGCCTCCGCCCAGGAGTTCTGCGTTTCGGGGTGAACGCAGAACGTTGAGTGCCGCGTAGATGCCCACCCGACTGAGGGCGGCATTGAGCGCCAACGCCAGCATCAGCAGAACGAAAGCAGCAGGGATTGAGATGGCGTGCTGGGTTGAGAAAGCCCACGTCGCGCCGGCAAGCGGTGCAGCGAACACCAGCGCACGAGGTTCGAACAGGCTCGCGGCACCCGACACCACGAGCAACCGAACGGGCGAGATGGGAAAAGCCCGATAGCGCGACACTTCGCTCGGCTCATCCACACCTGCATTCAGCAGCGGCCAGATGCACCACACCGCGCTGGTGACGAAACCCAAAAGATTCAAGATGAAGAATGGCCAAACCGGCGACTCTGCAATCGCTGGCACACGAAACAGGGCGCTGGTGAAGAAGAATGCCGGCACCGCGGGTGCGCAAGCGAGGCTGAAAACAAAAACGCGCATCGCCCATCCGGCAGACGACGCTGCATTCATCGCCAAACGAAGGCGCAGTGCTGCCAGCAGGTAGAAATGTCGATACCAAGCGGGTGTCGCAAAGGCGGTCACGGGGCTATGCGTAGAAAGACAACCGCGCGCGTTTCGACGCGGGCGGATGCACCAGTCGCCCAAAGACTTCCTCCAACGACGCGCATCCGTGACGTTGCTTGAGCACGGCCACCGGGCCTTCATCGACCATCTTACCGGCCACCACGATGCCTGCGTGTGTTGCGAGACGCTCGGCGATTTCGAGCACGTGCGTGGTGAGTACCAAAGTGACGCCTTGGCGCGACAGTTCGCTCAGCAGGGCCTTGATGACGCCTGCGGCCATGACATCGATGCCTTCGAAAGGTTCATCGAGAAATACTATTTGAGGTTGATGAATGAGTGCCGCGGCGATGGCGATGCGTCGGCGCATTCCTTTGCTGTAGGCACCGACCAACGTGTGCGCAGCAGAGAGCAGTTCGGTGAGTGCCAGCAGCTCGTCCGCGCGAGCGGTGGCAATGGCACCTGGAAGTCCAAACATTCGTCCGCAGAAGGTGAGGTACTGCATGCCCGTCAGTCGCTCAAAGAGCGCAAGTTCTTCAGGGACGATGCCGATGAGGTGCCGAAGTGCGATGGGATTCTTGGCCAACGGTTGTCCCAGGATGTCGATGTCGCCTCCGTCTGGGGCGTAGAGGCCAGTGACCAGCGCGAGGGTGGTGGACTTGCCGGCGCCATTGGGGCCCAAGAACGCATAGAACGCGCCCTTTTCCACGGTGAGGTCGAGTCCGCGCAACGCTTCGAAGGGCCCAAAGTGTTTTCGGAGTCCACGCGCCCAAACGGCACAGGCATGGGGCGGCGGCGTCAAGGCACTTCCTCTTGAGGAGGCCCCAGTACGTCATGCGCGACCGCCCGAACCCTCTCCAAATCGAACGGTTTGCTGAAGAGGCCCTTGGCGCCGACCAATTTGGCCTCCCATTCGAACCCCTGGGAAACAATGACGATGAGGGCGAGTTTGGAAAGCCCCATGCGCCGCAAGTTTTCCAAGACCCCCCACCCGCTCAAAGTGGGCATGCGCAGGTCCAAAACCAAGGCGTCTGGGGCCTTTGCACTGATGCGCTCCAGGGCTTCTCTTCCGTTTGAGGCCGCTTGGGTGGAGTACCCCATTTCGGAGAGCATGTCGCGAAGCAGGGTTCGGTGGCTGTCATCGTCATCGACCACCAGGACGTAGCCCATCACTGCCCCCTCGACGCGCGCTTGGAAAGGGTGTATCGCATTTCACCCGCTTGGAACGAGGTGCAACCATGGCCTACTTGGGTGAAGTTGTTCGAATGGCAAATGGCCGCTGGGCGCGGTTTGAGGCATTCGCCTCCATCGGTGCGCCGGCGCCTGCTGTTTTGGCCGCTGTCGAACTGGAAGAGCGCTTTCAGCAAGCGCTGGACGCGGCGCAGCCTTCCCTAGAGCAGTACCGGAAAGAGGGCTCCAAGGTCCGCCTGCGTCTGGAGACAGACGCTGCTGGCGGTGTGCACGTTCGTTTCGCGTCGGACCCCGCGTAGGCTACAGGTATTGGAACTTCCCCCGCGCGTAGAGGCAAGGGCGCACGTCCAGCGACCAATCCGATGTCGGAATTGTCCCCAAGAAAGTTATCTGGACGCTGAACTGACCGCTTCGGATGTATTCGTAGACATCCATGATGTCGACTTCGCCGAGTTCAATGCTGGTCGACGATGAGGCACCCGCGGCGCGCGCATAGTCGACGACAGGAAGCGGCGCCAAGCTCGAGCCACCCGGCGGCAAGAGGTTGACGTTGACGGTGTTCAAAAAGTCCAGGTTGGGTAAGCCCCCCGCCGCCGTGAGTCGCATGCTGGAAATGCGGATTTCGGTCTCCAAGCCCTCGAGTCGCAGTTCATCAAGTGTGGTCCCAAAATCAAAATCGAGTGGAGGCGCCGTGTAAGGCACGTCCGGTGTCGGGACAGGAACACCTGGAAAGGTTTCCCCTTGGAAGGCTTTGCAGACCCGCGGGATTTCGGCCTCGATAAAGAAAACGGGTCCACACGCGGAGAGTCCAAACAGCACGAAGAGGGCGAGTGCGTGGCGCATGTGCGATTCCTTTCTCACCCGAAATAGAAGGCGAAGCCGAGTTTGAGCGATGGCGCGGTCAAACGAATGACGGGGTCGTCGACCTCCAAGGTGTCATCGCCCACTGCTGTCCGAAGAATGCTCTGCGCATTTCGCAAAGACGCGATGATGTACGAGAGTCCAAAGCGCAAGAAGAACTGGAAGCTCCGCGGCGAGCCGATTTCCAGCCCGAGGTGGAGGTTGCCAAAGGTGTAGGCAAGACTGGTGAACGCTTGCTGAGCCGTCGGGTCGGTCACGTCTCTGCCGAACAACCGCACGATTCGGCCGATGTCACCGGGGAAATAGTGGCCAAACTCGGCGGTGAGCGTCGGTGTTAGGACGAACTCGAACGGAATGATGCTGACCCCGCCGCGAATGCCGAACGCCGCGATGTTGTAGAGCGGGCCAACGTGCAATCGCACGAACTTGATGGGCCGAAAGTAGCCCTGCACGCCGATGCCGTCGGGGACGCCCACGTCAAAACCGACGCCAAACCAAGGCTGTCGGTCTGGCGCAGGGGTGGGCGCATCGGAGGTTGTCGAGGCATCAGAAATCGCAGCGCCTGTGGTCTTGGCTGCGTGGGGCGCATCCGAGGTTGTCAACGCATCGGAAGTTGCAGCGCTTGAGGTCGTGGCGGTGTCCGGTGCCTTCGCGGCGTCGGAATTGGCCTGTGCAGACGCGCCTGCCACGTCCGATGCTGCCGTTGATTCTTCTGCCTGCGCTGCTGGGGCAAGGGCGAAAATACCAAGGAGCGCGAGGCTCCCCCAGGTCCGCACGCAGTGAGCTCGCACTTTCAACGAAGCCTCCTGTGCGTCATACCGCACGCGCAGAAGACTCTACGTAATTCGGAATGCGCGCAGAAGGTGGGATTGCGTGCGTTAAGGGCGTTTGAGTCGTGACAACACCCGGGGGACGTAGTGTTCCGTTTCCCCGTTTCGCGGAACAGCGCCATGGACTGCGCCTGGGCCCGCGTTGTAGGCGGCGACCGCGAAACGGACGTTTCCCCTAAACTGACGAAGCAAAGACGCCAAGTAGCGCGCACTGCCGTCGATGGCTTGCCCGGTATCAAAGGGGTCGTGAATGCCCATCGCGCGTGCCGTGCCGGGCATGAATTGGGCGATGCCCATGGCGCCGGTCGGCGAAATCCGATGCGGCTCAGACGAAGACTCCGTCGCGATGACCGCCGCCAGGAGGCCACGGGGAAGATGGTGACGGCGTTCTGCGGCGATAACGAGCGGTCTGGCGCTGGGGTGCCCCGTAAATGCGCAGCGCGCGCGATGTGCGCTGTAAGTCACAAGGGCGTTCATTTTCTGAGAGAGGAAGTAGGGCGAAAGTGGAAAAACACGTGTGTGTCCCACATACGTGATGGCTTGGTTGAGAAGCACAAGCGGGAGCGCGAGAAGCAACAGGCCAAGAACGATGGCTTCTCGCCGGTTCTTTCGCTTTAGCAAGCGCCGGGTTTCTGCTGTGGCGGCATGACCGGCTTGCTTCCACACCTGGTGGAAAAGCGATTTCCTGGTCCGGGTTTGCCGGTGAGCAGCAGGTCGCGTCACAGCCGTAAGAATACCTGGGCGTTCGCTGAGGTCACACGTCCACGCACAGCTTTGGCGACGCGGGCCTTCTGCAACTGGCCTTCGAGCCGCGCAGGCCCCAGGAGTTCGCTGGCACCGGCGCCCCCATCTGAATTGACCACGATGCGCTGCGCGCCGAGTTGTCGAATGAGGTTCACCGCTCGCTCCACGCGAAGACCCTCGGGGTGGACGGTCAATCCGGCATAGTGGCCTTGCGCCAACACGAGTCGCACAGTTGTTGGCCGCAGATGGTCGAGAAGCGCGCTTGTCGTAGGCGTGCGTGTCTCTCGAAGCGTGCGGAGCATCTGTCGAGTCAGCATGTCGTGATGTTGTTCGGGGGTGTGGAGAACGATGGGCAAACGCAGACGTCGCGAGAGCGCAAGCTGCTCGAGCAAGGCGTCCTGCTCCAGGGCATCACCCTGGTGAAATCCGCTTTCGCCCAACGCAACAACGTGTCGATGACCCAAATAGTTGGGCAGCGCCGCGAGCACTTCAGAGAGCCCACGCTTGGGGATGGCGACGGGATGGATGCCAACGGCCGCAACGCCGCGAATCCCCGCGCGTCGAACACGAGGCAGGTCGTTTTCAAGAAGCGCGTCGAATGCGCGCAGCAGCCCTTTCGCGGTCGCGGTCGCGAGGGTGGGAAAAAGCAGTGCCCCGGTGACACCGAAGAGCCGCAGCGTGTCGAGGTCCTCATCACGCAGGCCTGCAGGGTGGAGGTGAGCGTCGAACAGCTCAACTTCTCTCTCTCGCGACAACTAAGGCTGCCCTCCGGCACTGCCTTCTCCGCGTGGGTCGGCGGCGGCCGTCACAAGACGCGTCAGCGGGTCGACGCGGATGAGATTCACCGAACCCCAAGCGGGATAGCGCCGAAAAAGTCGGTGCCCCTTTTGCTCGAGTGCCTCCAGTGTTTTGGGCTCTGCAGCCCAAGTCTCCACAAACAGTTCATCTGGAAACAACTGGTGATGAAGGCGGCCGGCGGCGACTGCCCGTGTGGCATCCATTCCGGCGTCGATGACGTTGGAAATCACCTGGGCGACGGTGGTGGAGATGGTGGGTCCTCCCGGCGAACCCACAACAAGGAACACGCTCTGGGGCGAGTCGCGATGAAACACCAACGTGGGTGTCATGGAAGAGAGGGGCACTTTCCCCGCAGCCACGGCATTTGCTTCTCCCGTGACCAGGCCAAAGGCATTGGGCGTGCCGGGCTGGGCCGCGAAGTCATCCATTTGATTGTTCAGCAAAACACCTGTGCCAGCTGGGGTGAGGCATGAGCCGAAGGCGTAGTTGACGGTGGTCGTGAGCGACACGGCATTCCCGTGCTTGTCCAAGACGGAAATGTGCGTCGTATTTTTGGAAGCCTCAGGTTCGGGCACGGCCTGGGGCAATGTGGCCGCGCGCGCGAGGTCGACGTCCTTGGCCCATCGGTCGAGTTGTTGAGGTGACAACAAGTCAGCCACAGGAACCGGCGTGAAGTCAGGGTCGCCCATCCAGCGGATGCGGTCTGCAAACGAACGTTTGAGAGTCTCCGCATAGACGTGAAGCGCATCGACGGCGTGGAACGCAAAGCCGTTCGGAAAACGGCGCTCCCACACACCCAAAGTTTGCAACAGTGAGACACCTCCGGCAGAGGGCGGAGGCAGGGTGACCATGCGATGCCCCCGGTAGCTGCCCCACAGCGGTTCGCGCGGTCTCGTCTTGTAAGTGCGCAGGTCCGCTTCGGTGAGGAGACCCCCTGCGTTGCGAAGGCCGGTCACCAGGGCAGCGGCTGTCCTCCCCTGGTAGAAGACCGCGGCGCCGCGGTGAGCGATAGCGCGGAGCAGCTGCATGAGCTCGGGCTGGACAATGCGGGTCCCAAGAAGCGGCACCTGAGGTTGTTGCTTTTCATCGGGGCGCAGGAACAACCGTGCCGAGTCCGCATGTTGACGCAGACACTCCAGTCGCTCCTTGGCGAGCCGTGCATAAAGGGGTGTCACCGCAAAGCCGTTCTTTGCCGCGGCAATGGCCGGTGCGAGCACCTGGGAGCGGGTCAGCCGTCCGTGCGCCTTCTGCAGTGCGACATAGCCGGCGACGGCACCTGGGACTGCGACAGACAGTGCGCCATCGCGCGAGAGATGCGGGACGAGTTGTCCATTTCGAACGAACATGTCTCGTGTCGCAGCGGTGGGGGCCACCTCGCGAAAATCCAAGACTTCGACCTTTTGAGACGCGGCATCGTAGGACACCGCAAAGCCGCCGCCTCCCAAGCCCGAATGGTACGGCGCGACGACGGCGAGAACGAATGCGGCCGCTGCGGCGGCATCGGCAGCTGTTCCTCCCGCGTTCATCATGGCGACGGCTGCGTCGGTCGCCAGCGGATACGCCGTGGCGACGGCGCCACCAGCGTAGAGGGGTTCGCCGGGCGCGCGAGATGCAAGAAGCAGACACAAGGCTAGGGTCCACGGAACGAAGGCTTTCATGGGCCTTGAGCGTCCTCTACCTCGCGCGTTGCGAAAAGCTCAAAAGCGAATAGACAGTGAAGGCATGAGTGCACTGGCAGCCATCGTGTTGTGCGCAGGCAAGGGGACGCGCATGAAGTCTGAGCGCGTGAAAGTGCTCCACCCGCTGCTCGGTCGACCCCTTTGCTACTACCCCCTGCGGGCGGCATTTTCGGTCGGTGCGCAGCCGGTTGTTGCGGTGGTGGGTCACCAGGCCGAACAGGTCCAAGCCGAGCTCAGGCCGGCTTTTGAAGGCCGTCCCCTGTCGTTTGTGGTTCAGGCCGCTCAAAATGGGACAGCAGATGCAGTGCTGGCCGCAAAGGCAGCGTTGGCAGCGCACCGCGGGTCCGTTCTGATTTTGTATGGGGATGTACCGCTTCTTCGCAGCGAAACCTTGCGCACCTTGGTGACAGCCTTTGAATCCGCCAAAGCGCCTCTGGCGTTGCTCACGACGGTGGCGCCTGAACCTTCCGGATACGGGCGCGTCGTTCGCCAAGGCGAGCGTATCCAGCGCATCGTCGAGGACAAAGATGCCACGGAGAAAGAGCGTCAACTCACAGAATGCAACGCCGGTGTCTATGTCGTCGACGCTGCATTCTTGTGGGCGGAACTGACGAAACTTCGCCCGAACAACGCCCAGGGCGAATTGTATCTGACTGACCTCGTGGCGGCCGCCGCTGCTCTGGGTGATGTGCCCAGTGTGGCCGTGGCGTTTGAAGAATGTGCAGGCGTGAATGACCGCGCCGAGTTGGCGCGACTGGCGCGCACGATGCAGCAGCGCATTCAATCGGCCCACATGCGCGCTGGGGTAACGCTGCAAGACCCGTCGTCGACGTGGATAGATGACGACGTTGAGCTTTCAGCGGATGTCACCTTGGGGCCTCAGGTTTCATTGCACGGACGCACGCGCATCGAGCCTGGCGCGGTGGTGGAACAGGGGTGCATTCTGTCGGAGACCCGTGTTGGCCGGGACGCCGTCATTCAAGCTTATTCGGTACTGGAAGGCGCAGAGGTGGGTGCGTTGAATCGCGTCGGTCCGTTTGCGCGACTTCGGCCGGGAACGGTGCTTTCAGAGAACGTGCACGTCGGGAATTTCGTCGAAGTGAAGAACACGCGCATGGGCTCAGGCGCCAAGGCGAATCACCTGAGCTACTTGGGGGATGCCGAGATTGGCGCGAAGGTGAACGTCGGCGCTGGGACCATCACGTGCAACTATGACGGTGCGCACAAGCACAAGACCATCCTGGAGGATGGCGTCTTTGTCGGTTCGGACACGCAGTTTGTCGCGCCGGTGCGTGTGGGGGCACGCAGCGTGGTGGGGGCCGGAAGCACCGTGACAAAAGATGTGCCGGAAGGCAGCCTGGTTCTTTCGCGCGTGCCGCAGGTCGTCAAGGCGGGGTGGGCAGACCGGAAAACGCGGCCGAAGAAGCCTTGAGGAAGCCTGTGGCCACTTCTCGTCATTCGCGCTTAGCCCGGGGCGGCTAGCAGGCTATTGCAGCAATTTCCAGGGCTTGCCTTGGCCACTAGCGCGAAGCTGCTGTTGCAGCGACGAGCTCGGGCGAGGGGTCCCGGAAAGCGATGCCCATTCTGGCCAGAATGCCCGCATGGGGATTGCCGGCTCTTGCCCAGCGGACTTCACCCGTAAACGGGAACTGGCGGGAGTCGATGAACACGACCCCGCTGACTTGTGTGCCTGGCGTCAGCGCTTTGCTTGTTTCCATCGACAGCCCTGTGCCGTTGGTGTCCACGGTGAACCCGGTCGTTTGGCCGATGTTCACTTTGAGACGCCGTCGCGCGCGGTGACGCGTCCGTCGCTCACTCGAACGCAGCACTGGCGGTGGTGTGGCGACCCGCGTCATCGGCCTTGGAGAAGCGAGTTTGGGCAAGTCGGGTTGTGTGGTGGCCCGCGGGGCAGCAACAACCGAGTTCGGCGCTGCGGGCGACGATGCTTCTTTGAGAAAACGAATACCCAAGCTGCCACGACCCCGACCGCCTGGCGGTGGAAGTTGGCACCAGCGCACTTCACCCCGAAACGGCGTCTCTGTTGCGCCCATGGTGATGACGCCGCTGACAACGGCACCAATGGCAAAAATTTGGTGGGTGGCAACGCAGACACCGGCCGGGGACAGGTTTCTGGAAAGGCACATCTCATCACCGATGCGCACGCGGCAGTTGGACTCGCGTCGTTCGGTGCGGCGCCGCTCGGCACCTGAGAGGGGTGCAAGCGCTTTGCTTTCGCCGCTCTGAAGCTTCGCCCATTGGGAGGCCACGGCTTCTCGGCCCTCTTTGATTTCAATGGTGGCGTCGAGGCCACGCAAGAAGCGAATGCGCCCGACCAAGGGCGCGAACGAGCCATCCCCAAACGCGAACCGAAACCGAACATCCTCAAGTGAACGAGGCAGGATGGTTGTTCGGACTTGAAGCAGCCCGCGCTCGATAACTTGCTTGGCAGCGTGCTGAAGTGCCGCGGCGCTCGCAAAGGTGACGACGTCGCCTTCAAGGGAGGCGGCCGGGGGTGTTCCGGCTTGGTTTTTGGAGACAGTACTTGCGCGCAATGGATTCAAGGCGAGTCGTTGGAGCCATTCAGCATAGCGATGGTTCGTGTGGGTGAGGTTCCCACGTCTGCACTCAAGCCCATAAGGCTGCTAAACAGTGGAAACCCTGCCCCTGTCTGTGTCGGGCTGTGGGCCGCACGCCCCAGGTCGGCGGGTCGCGCGTTTTGATGGGAGTGGAGGCGGATCAAAAACCATGTGTGGCATCGTCGGTTATGTCGGAGACAAAGAAGTCGCACCCATTCTTCTGGGTGGACTCAAGAAGCTGGAGTACCGCGGTTACGACTCAGCAGGGCTTGCCGTTGTGGGCCAGGCGCTTCAAGTTGTGCGCGCGACAGGTAAGTTGCACAACCTTGAAAATCGCCTGCGGACCGAAACACCGAAGGGTCATCTTGGGATTGGGCACACGCGCTGGGCAACGCACGGCAGGCCGTCCGATGAAAACGCGCACCCGCACACGTACAAGGGTGTCGCTGTTGTTCACAACGGCATCATCGAAAACCACCTGGCGCTCAAGAACGACTTGAAAGCAAAGGGTCACGTTTTTTCGTCTGAAACCGATTCAGAAGTTTTCGCCCATCTCATCGCTGCGCAGCTTGAGGAAGGCAGCTCGCTTCCCGAAGCGGTGCGGATTGCTGTTTCGCGCGTCCGTGGGACTTACGCCCTGGCGGTGGTTTCGGAGAGAGACCCTTCACGAATCGTCTGCACCAAAGATGCTTCGCCGCTCGTTGTCGGCCATGCCCAGGGCGAAGTGTTCTTGGCATCGGATGTGCCCGCGCTGCTCGAGCACACGCGTGAGGTGGTTTATCTCGAGGACGGCGACTTGGCGGTCCTGACGGCTCTAGGTGCCGAGGTCACGAACCGCCGTGGGCAGCCTGTGACGCGTCCGGTTCGCACCATCGATTGGACGCCCGCGATGGCAGAAAAGGGTGGGCATCGGCATTTCATGCACAAGGAGATTTGGGAGCAGCCTCGCGCGGTCGCCGACACGTTGCGGGGTCGCGTGCTTTTGTCGGAAGGGGACGTTGACCTCGAAGGCTTTGACCTCTCCCCCACGTTGGTGCAGGGCATTGAGCGCATCGTGATTTTGGCATGCGGCACAAGTTGGCACTCCGGCTTGGCCGGGCGTTTCATGATTGAAACGCTTGCGCGTTTGCCTGTCGAAGTTGAGCTGGCGTCAGAGTTTCGCTACCGCGATCCGCTGGTGGACCATCGCTATTTGGCGGTCGCTGTCAGTCAATCGGGCGAGACGGCGGACACCCTTGCCGCGCTTCGCGAAGCGAAATCACGTGGTGCGCGGACGCTCGCCATTTGCAACGTCGTGGGCAGTGCGCTGACGCGCGAAGCAGACGATGTGCTGCTGACCCATGCCGGGCCTGAAATCGGCGTCGCTTCGACCAAGGCCTTCACGACGCAACTCGTGTGTTTGTACTTGTTGGCCATCAAGTTCGCGCGGGCGCGTGGGCGGCTTTCACAGCAAGACGCCCAAAAACACCTCACACAGCTCACCGCGTTGCCGGGCCTCTTGGAACAGGCGCTCAAATGTGAACCCGACGCTGAGAAAATCGCGCGCAAGTACAAGGCCGCGCGCGGGTTTCTTTTTCTCGGCCGTGGCGCCATGCATGCGGTGGCACTTGAAGGTGCACTCAAGCTGAAAGAAATTTCTTACATCCACGCCGAGGGCTACGCCGGTGGCGAGATGAAGCACGGGCCGATTGCGCTGGTGGATGACGGGCTGCCTGTTGTCGTGGTGACGCCCAAAGAACCGCATGTCGCCTATGAAAAAATGGCCAGCAACGTCGAAGAAGTTCGCGCGCGAAGCGGGCACGTCATTGCTGTTGTGGAGGAGGGCGACGAGGGGATTTCTCGTCTCGCCGAAGATGTGATGCGCGTTCCTGCGGCGCCGGCGCTGCTGGCGCCCATTGTCGACACGATTCCGTTACAGCTTTTGGCGTACCACGTCGCCAACATGCTCGGCCATGACGTCGACCAGCCGCGGAACCTCGCGAAGAGTGTGACGGTGGAGTAGGGCGTTGGCTCTCACGGCGTCGTCCGGCCGCGAGAAGTCTCATTCAGACCCACCATCATGTCAGACCCACGTGCTAGAAACCTCGGCATGAACAACCTGACTTTGGCGCAAGAATGGAACGGCCGACTCAATCGGCTTTTTGCGAATGAACGCGCAGCTGCGGCCGAGTTCTTGTCGACGCTCCTGGAGTTCGACAACCAGCGCTTATGGGAGCCGCTGGGCTACAACGGGCTGTTTCGCTACCTGCACACGGAACTGCGCATGTCCAAGACGTTGGCCTTCTACCGGAAGGCGGCGGTGGATCTGATTCGCCGGTGTCCAGCCGTCCTGGAGCCCTTGCGAGACGGTCGGTTGTGCATGTCTGCCCTTCCGGAGGTGGCGAGAGCACTGGAAGTCAGTGACTGGCAGTCGGCGTTGCCACAGTTCTTCGGGCGCTCCCACCGCGAGGCCCAAGCTGTTGCTGCGACGCTTCGGCCGATGGAGCATCCGCCGCTTCGCACATTCATTTCCCGTGCCAAGTCGGTTCACGCGCTTGAACCAGACAATGTCTTTCCAGCGAACCGAGCGGATGAAGCCAGTATGCGCTCTGACTCGCTCCTGCTTTCGTCAACGCTGAGGACGCCAGTGATGCTTCCTGGCGTCGGACCGAGTGCGGAGCCTCCGCCCGCGCCCTTGCGACAGAGAGACGCGCAAGTTCCGCTCACCGCCACGCTTCACCGGATTCACTTCACGGCGTCTGAGGCGTTCGTCAGACAGCTTGAAACAACAAAAGACGTCCTTGCGCGACGTTTCCCCGACGGGAATCTTGAATCACTCTTCGGTGCGGGCCTGGAGCTGCTCTTGGCTCAGGCCAGCAAGTCACGCAGGACGGGCGTTTCGCAACCCGTGAAGCGCGCCGTGTTGCAGCGCGACCAGCGGCAATGCCAGTGGCCGCTCGCTCAGGGTGGCACTTGCGGCGATACGCGCTTTCTCGAATTCGACCACGTCACACCAAAAGCGCGGGGCGGTGATGCAAGCCCTGGGAACCTTCGCCTGCTTTGCCGGCGGCACAACGTGCAAGCCGCGCGCGAAGCCTTTGGCGAGGAATGGATGGCACAGTTTGGACAGCGCAAAATAGCGGCGAACGGGTGAGCGTGAGGACAGCGAACGGGTCAGCGTGACGACGGGTTCGAACGCCCAGCAGCGGACTACGTGGTCGCCGCAGCTGCAGC
>JBJXGM010000041.1:0-12941 GCA_046155985.1 Myxococcaceae bacterium
AGGCGACTTCGTCCGAGGGGGGTGCATCGGCAACCGGCACGTGGCGACAGGCGACAAGCGCGAACCCAAAAACCAGGACCCATGAAGCAAGGCGGCGACCAGTCATGAAACGTTGACTCCTTGAAAGGGCGCAGACCCTAGCCCAAGTGAATTCGGGTGGCACCCTTGGATTCGTTCTGCGGATTGCTAGACGAGATAGGCACAGCTAAACACCACTCCGGCCTGCGCCTCGTTCAGGCACCAGAAGGAGAACGCGTTTGCGCGTGGAACGCAGCAGTGGAGTGATTCTTCATCCGACGGCACTGCCCGGCCCTCAAGGCGTGGGGACGCTCGGAAAACACGCATTCGCGTTCGTCGATTGGCTTCACGCCGCGGGCCAACAGTATTGGCAAATGTGCCCTTTGGGGCCGACCGGTTTCGGAAACTCTCCCTATCAATGCTTCTCCGCGTTTGCGGGCAACCCGCTGCTGATTGATTTTCAGCCTCTGGTGGCCGCAGGTCTTCTTCAAGAGAACGAGGCCGTTCTGGAGACCGTCTCACGGACCCGCGTCGATTTTCCTCGTGCTATCGTCTTTTCTGAGGCCCAACTCAAGAAGGCGTTTCAGCGCTTGGTTGACGGCAAGGCTTCGGACCTCCGCCAAAAAACGGCGACCTTTTCCGCGGCCAACGCGAGCTGGCTGGACGACTATGCCTTGTTCATGGCGCTCAAAGGGCGCTTTCAGCAGCGTGCGTGGACCACATGGGACGAGCCCTTGCGGCTTCGGGATGCGGGCGCCCTGGCGAAGGCCAAACAGTCGCTCGCCTCCGAAATCGAATTTCAGCGTTTCATTCAATACTTGTTTTCGGTCCAGTGGCGCGAGCTGCGTCAGTATGCGCACTCACGCGGCGTGCGAATCATCGGCGACCTCCCGATTTACGTGGCCTATGACAGCGCCGACGTCTGGGCCCACCGCGAACTCTTTCAACTCGACGCGGCGGGTTTGCCGCGCTTCGTCGCAGGCGTTCCGCCCGATTTCTTCAGCAAGACGGGGCAGCTGTGGGGCAACCCGCTCTACGACTGGGACCATCATCGAAAGACTGGCTTTCGCTGGTGGACCGAGGTCGTGCGCGAAAAGTTCGCCACGTGCGATGTGTTGCGCATCGACCACTTTCGCGGCTTTGCCGCATACTGGGCGATTCCGTTCGGCGACCGAACCGCCGAACGGGGACAGTGGTGCCCGGCACCTGGCGCTGAATTGTTTGAAGCCTTGCGAAACGCTCTCGGCGACTTGCCGATTCTGGCGGAGGACTTGGGGGTCATCACACCGGATGTCGTCGCACTGCGGGAACAATTTGGCTTCCCCGGCATGCTGGTTCTTCAGTTTGCCTTCGATGCCTTCGACGAAAACGAATACCGGCCTTTTTCGTACGCGCGGCACGCGTTCGCCTACACCGGCACGCATGACAACGACACCACTCAGGGTTGGTACGACGCCGCAAAGCCGCAAGAACGCGCCTATGCACAGGAGTACCTGGGCCTTTCACATCCTCCGAAAGCGTGGGATTTCGTGAGGCTCGCTTGGGCCTCGACTGCATCGGTGGCCATCGCACCGCTTCAAGACGTCTTGGGACTGGGGAGCGAGGCGCGTTTCAATACACCGGGCACTGCCAGCGGGAATTGGGAGTGGCGGGTGACGCCAAGCGCATTGACCCAGGAGAGCGCCGCGGGGCTGAAGCGATTGAGCGACGTTTATGCGCGAGCCGACGACGTCTTCCGCCGCCCCAAGCTGACGAGCCAACCCATCGGTCCTTAAACGGCGTCGCCCAGGTGCGCCTGAAGCGACTTTTCGTTGATAGCCGCGCCCCAAGGCTCGAGTGCACCGCGGCGGTCGGGCGAAAGGTTGACCTCCACCTTGAGGCCAGGTCGGGTCATCGTCAGGACACGTTGGTGCGTCAGCGCCACGTCCGGAAACGCGTTTCCAAGCAACTGTGCGTGCTCGGCGCGGAGACGGTTCAAAAACGCGTCAGTCAGGCGAAGTGTGTCCCGCGCTCTGCCCGTGGCATGAACCAAGAGGGCGGCACGGAACGTTTGGATGTCGTCGGGTGCTGGCTCACTCACAGACCAACCCATTTGCGTGTGTTCGCGCTGCCGGCCGGCTTGCACATCCAGAGCGAGCGACGGGTTGTCGGGAAAGTCCGTGAAGTAGTTGAAGGGCCGAGTTTCGCCATACTCCTGACCGGCGAACGTCAGCGGGATGAAACCGGAGAGTTTCAGGAGCGTGAACAGGGCCTGTTGCGCTGGTACGTTGCCCCCCAGAAGCGTGGCAAGGCGTGGCGCGAGCGGCCGATTCCCCACTTGGTCGTGATTGTCCAGTGACACGAGAAAATGCTTTGGCAACAGCCATGAAGCCCGATCAACTCCCGGCCGGCCAATGGACCCGTGTCTCAAGACCTCCGCGAGCTTGTTGAACGGCGAATCTGCGAACTCTGCGTAGTAGCCCTGGTGAACGCCGAACAGTCCTGCCCACAAACAGTGATGAAAATCGTCGTTCCAGCGCGCGTGGCAACCCAAATGGGTGAGCATCTCGTGATGCGGTTGATTCGTCTCGGCAATGACGTGGATTTTTCGGCCGGTCTCATTTTCAACACGCCTGGCAAGCTCAACGATTTCGGCAACGATGTGTGGCTCTTGCTTGTCCAAAATCGCGTGAACCGCATCCAGCCGTAGGACGTTGACCCGGAAATCCCTGAGGTACTGCTCGCAGACTTGCAGCGCCCAGTCGCGGACGGCCCTCACGTCGTAGTTGATGGAATCGCCCCAGTCGCCGCCCTTCCGAAAGTGAGGCGCGATGCCATAGGCGTAGTTGTGGTGAGGACCCAGGTGGTTGAGGACAACGTCGGCAGCGATGTCAAGCCCCTCGCCACACGCAACGTCCACCAGCTCTTGATACGCTCTTGGCCCGCCGTACGTGTTGTGAATCGCGGCTGGATAAACACCGTCGTAGCCCCAGTTTCTGCTGCCGGGAAACTGCGCGACCGGGAGAGGTTCAAAGACCGTGTATCCAGCGCGTGACGCGCGGCGGAGGTGCGATTCCGCGGCCCGAAAACTCCCCTCGTCGGACAAGGTTCCTACGTGTAGCTCGTAGAAATTGAGCCGTTCTTGGGCTTGACCCCGCCATGCTTGGTTCTGAAACCTGTACGTCGAGGGATGGTAGACCGCGGATGGACCGGCCGCGCCATCGGGTTGCCAGCGCGAAAACGGGTCAGGTTGTGTTCGTCCAGAGACGAAATCGACGGGATGCTCGCCAAACTTGAGCAAGTAGCGCGCCCCGACGGTGGCATCGGTAACGGCCGACCAGACCCCGCGCGCATCCTGCGTCATCGGAATTTCAACGCCGCCGGGCATCAAAATCACGGAGAGTGCCTTTGCTTCCGGCGACCACACGTTGAAGCGTGTCTTGCCCTCACCCACGGGTTCGGGTCCGTGAACCACGTTGGCACCTGCGCCGATTTTGGAGCCCGCACGCATTCTCTAGCCCACCTGAACGTCGTCGCTCACCAACACGGCGTGCGGAAAGTCTCGGAACAAATCACCCAAGTCGATGAAGGGGTCGCGCCCGTGCGGCGCCACGAACGTCCTTCCACTGAAAACCTCTGTGAGCTTCCTGCCTGCCAGTTCGGGTGGCAAATGGATACGGGTCCCCCGAAACGCATGGCCAGGGATTTCGAGACTACTTGCGGGCGGGCGCGGGCCTTCGGGCGCAGGACCTTGCCCCAACCTGTGGGCCTTGTCCGCGCGGTTCCATCGGCGGCGTGCCGCGCGAACTTCATCCTGCATCGTCCGCGGGAATCGCGAAACCACATGAAGCGCATGCGCAGCGCCGTGCCGTCGAACAAGTCCAACGACTTGTTGGCGTCTCGCGCCCTCGACGCGCAGGTCGTCATACGCCCCGAAGTAGAGATCTGGGTTGAGCTTCCGAAGCCAACTCAGTTGCCGAATCACAAACAGGCTTGCACGCCCGTTCGACTGCGCGCGCCACAGTTCGCGAGGAAGCCTCTCGCGATCGGCTCCTTGAAGCCCTGCTTCGATGGCGTCGAGACTCTTCAGGAGCCCCTCAAAATCTACCTGCTGGCGATTGTCCGGGTCCACCAGTCGATGAGGCCCCACCTCGTCGCCTTGGTAGGTGTCAGGAACTCCCGGCATGCCGAACTGAAGCACGCGCTGGCCCAACGAATCGCTCCACTCCGCGATTTGATTGCGCGCCACGAACTGGCGCAATTCCCTGACGAACTCAGGGTCACCGAACACGACGTTGACGAAACTCTCTGCGGCGCGAACGTAGTCGTTGTTGGGCGCGACCCACGAGGTATGCAACTTCGCTTCGTGAAGAGACTTCACGATGTAGCCGCGGACCCGTTCTTTTGCCCGTTCGACGCGCGCTTGTTGGCCTTCTGCTGACAGCGAGCCCCACCGCGCTGGCTCCCAGATCGCCACGGCCGCTTGGTAGACCCGATACATGTCATTGCGATCCATCCGAAGCACGTGACCTGCGGGCGTCACGAAGTCGCCCCGGGTTTCATGCCGCGGGAGCCACTGGCCGAGCACACAATCCGCCCACGCTGCCGGGCGTTCCGCAATCACGTTGAGGCGTGTCCGCGCCGCGGCGCTCATTTTGGTATCGTGCGTGCTGAGTGCGCTCGCTGTGTGGGGCCAATTTTGGGACACCCATTTGCAGAATTCGTGAAATTCCGAAGAGGAGATTCCGAACGTGAGTGGGTCGCCACCCACCTCGTTGAGGCCGATGAGACGATTGTACCGGAAGAACAAGGTGTCTTCGACCGCCTTCGCCGTCACGGGGCCCGTGAGCTGTTGAAAATGTTGGACGAATTCGCGCCACATCTGCTGCTGACCCGCAGGATATTCGGCGGGAATCCGCAGCAGAAGAACGTTCGCCACCCACTCACGCAGCGCGCCCGGCAGGTGTTGAAGCGTCTTGTTTGCCCTGCTGATGGCGCGGCGCATCGTTGCTGCGTCTTCTGGAGTGCGCTCACCACTTAAGTACGTTCGGTAGACGTCAAAATGGACGACGATCGCCGCGAGTGTCCGCTGAATGTCGGTGTACGAATAACCCTTGGTATCGACATCGAGCTGCGCAATTCGTTTGAGCTCTCGCGCGAGCTGATTCACCTGACTCAGCATGGCCGTATCGACAATGAGCCGCCGGGCCTCGAGCGCTTGTGCGTGAAACTCCCCTTTCGTCCGCGAAACGCATTCTGCAACGGTCGCTGCTGCGGCAGCGCCTCGAACTTGATCGTAAATTTGGGTTACGAGCGCTTCTCCGGAACGCTTGATGAACACCTCGCCAAGGCGAAACATCGCATCGTACCCGGTCGTTCCGCTGATCGACGTTTTCCAGCGTTCCGGGAGACGTTCGTCACGTTCCAGGATTTTTTCAGCCAAGACGACCAGTAAAGGGAAGCGTTGTTCGTTGAGCCCGTGCCAGAGGTGAAGCAGGGATTCTTCATCGACTTGCGGGTCTTCTGGCGCGCCGCTTCTCCGCAGTTCGGCGCGACACAGGTCGAGAAAGAACGCTTCTTGCAGTCGCTGAAAATACTCGTCGGGGTCGTACAAGCCGTCTGGGTGATCAATACGAACCCCCGCGGGCAGACCTGCGTCGGCCATTTTCGACATCACTTCGCGAACAAGCCGATGCGTTCGTTGGAATACCTGAGGCAACTCAGTGCGAATCCGCGCAAGCCCATTAATGTCGAAGAACCGCCCATAGTTGATTTTCGCGCACGCGTTCTTCCAGTCCGACAGCTCAAACGCGCAGTGACCCTGCAGAAGCTGGTCCAGCGACGCCCAGGTCGCTTGGCAACGCCGCCTTTCTTGCTCCTCCGCACCCGCAGGAACAGCCCGCCCGCGATAGCCCGCGAACGTCTCCACAAGCAGTTCTTCACGCGGGGCTTCACGACAAAGGCGTTCGACGACACCCTCGAGCGCTTTCCCCAACACCTGCCTCTGACCACGCTGAACGTCAGAGAGACCGTGGGGCGCAATCTCCGGCTGAAATGCCGCTTGAATTTGGAGGGCTACCGTCTCCAGCTCGAGCGCCTCGGGCGCGAAGCCTTTGTCACGAAGCTTGCCCGCCCACCGCGCGACGACCTCGGCGCACCCTGTCGGTCCGATGGGGAACTCATGGTCGTAATAACAAACCCGAAGTTCCCCGCCTCGACGTTTGAGATTCAACTCACCCCGAGCCAAGACGTTGCCGTAGGCGTCGCCAAGCACAGGGATGAGTACACGCCCATCCATGTGCTCGTTGGGGTCACCTGCCCAATCAATGTCGAAGTCCTGTGCGTACGGGGACGCTCGCCCCAATTTGAGGACGTCGTTCCAAAAAGGGTTCCGCGCAAACTCAATGCCTTGATGATGCGGAACGATGTCCAAGAGCAGGCCTAGGCCGTTGGCTTTGAGTGCTTCGAAAAAGACCTCCGGTCTTCCCAGCAACGGATGAAAGGCCTCCTGGCCAACGTTGTCGTAGCCATGACGACCTTGTATGGATTCGAACGGCGGGTTGAGGTACGCGGCCCCGAATCCCATGCGTCGAAGGTATGGAAGCGCTTCCGCAGCCTCCTCGAAAGAAAGCCCAGGATGTTGACCGTACGGGCCACCCATGTCGTGCGGAACAACGACGTGCAAGCGATAGGTAGACGTCGGGACGTTCGGCGTACGCTGGCTGACGCGCTCGAAGAGCGCGCGGGCAGCGCGCTGAGCATCGTCAACCACGCGACCCCGTGGTCCGTCAGGCGACCGCCCAGGCGCTCTCGTCGCTGAAGTACCGCCGGGCCTTCGTGGAACGCTAGGGTTGCTCACACACCGTCCTTAAGCCGTGCTCGAATTGTCGGCGGAACGAGCGTCTTCGTTGCTTCATTGGGGAAGCGAGCTGTTGAGGAAGAAATGCGCACAAAATTAAGTGTTTAGGCGACCGTGTTTCGTTTGGCCGCCCACGCACCTTTTCCAACTGCCGTGCGACAATTCCAAAGCTCGCCTCGAGGTTTCGCGCACCATGAACGTCGGCAGCTCGGGTGGTTCCAGACGCGTCCCTCCCCCGAGCCGTCCGACACCAGGCGCGCCCGGGCTCAGCGACACACCCATTGTGGCGGCGCGGGTGGGTGCCGAGCGGCTCACCGACGCGGCGGGTGCGCTGCCGGGTGCGTCGCAGGCGGATGCCATGGACGCAACGCCCGTCCAAGCACCGGACTCACCGGGGCCGACGCCACTTTCGCCGCGCGCCAGCATCATATTTGGCGCTGGCGCCCACGCGGTGAGCGACGTCGCGGTGACCCTCAATTACGACGTTGGCCAAAGAAGCATCACGGAAGAACCGCGGCAATATCCCATGCAATCGCTCGGAGGCGGTCGGTGGCGGTTTGAGTTCGACCTGCCATCCGGCCCAGAGGTCATTCAACTAAACTGGGACGTCCGCGGCACGCTGCCCGATGGTCGGGTCGAGTCGCTTGTGACGGAAACCTGTGTTCCCATCACGACGGTCTTCAAAGACGGCGCCGAAGCACGTCGAGGCTTCGGCATGCAGGAAAGAATGGGATTCTGGCGAGATGGCCAAGACGAAAACGATGCGTGCTTTCGCTTCTGGCATCCCGACGTTACCGACGTGCAACTTCGTCTCCGGGCCCCTTCAGGCGAGGAGCGGCTGGAGCATATGGTTCGCGAGCCTGGGGGTTTTTGGTCAACGCGCCTTGCTGGAGGCTATCCCGCGCTGCGCGGCTGGACTTATCAACCCATCGTCACGTCAGCCGAATCTGTCGTTGCGACGTTGGACGAGCATGCACGCTATACGTCGGGCGGCGGACGAGGCTTGAGCCTCCACTACTTCGATGCGAGACCCGGCCGGGGTGAGGAGGTCAATCAATACGGCGACAACGCATGGGGCGAACAACGGGTTCCCATGGCGACGTTGATGCGTTTTGAAATTCCCAATGTCGCGGTGGGGCGAGAAGCGTTTTTGGTGCTGCGTAACGCCAATGATGAGCCTCTGTCCGCCGATGATATACGTTCGCGCTTTGGCTACCTCGACCCGCAGCTCAAGAGCGACATCCTCCGACACCGCCAGGGACATAACGAAATCGCTCTCGACCATCTGGAAGATGATGGGCGAATTCGCCTTAGCCAAAGGGGCCGTTCGTTCGGAACCTTTGTTCACAACAGCGCTGCGTTACACGGACTTCGCTACGAGTTGCAGCTCTGGGTGGACGGCAAGGATGGCGCCCTCACGCTGAAGCACGGCGCACCCGGAGCCAAGTACCTCACCCCAGCGCAACGGCGAAGCGACCCGTGCAACGACCCCTACGACGATCTGCTCTCTTGGCAATCAGGACTGTTCAATCGCGCGGGCGTCGTCGAAGACCAACCCTACATTTGGCTGAACCCGCGGCCAGACGCCGAAAAAGCGGTCGCACTGCGTCACGGGATTGCACTGCAGGTCCACGTGGGCGCCGCCCTCTCAGACGAACAAAACTCTGTTTTCAGCACGTTTGGGGACCTCCGGAGCGATGCCTACCTCGATTCCTTGGTTGCCGACGGCGTTCGACGCGTCATGCTCATGCCCGACATTTTTGCGCAGAACGGCCGAGCCAGGGACCGAGGTTACGACTTCCCTCAGAACGCCGCGGTGCGGACCACCTACGGTTGGGCGACTTCCGAGGTTCGCGTCGGAAAGAACGGAATTCCAGTCGCGCGCCGCGCGCGGTGGGTTTCTTCACGCAACGCACTCAAGGGATTCGTCGACCGTTGCCATCGCCGGGGCATTGAGGTGTTCATGGACTGGGTGCCTGGTCACGGGATGCACAACGAGGCCCTTTGGGGGAGAGGTGGCCCCGACGGTGGCGTTTTCTTCAGCAACGTCGACACCATGTTTGGTCGCGCCCCCGCGCACGACAGGCCCGAAGTGCTGGACTTCGAAATCCACTGGGTGACCGAAATGCTGCGCGAGTTCAACTTCGACGGTGTGCGGTGCGACATGGTGTCTGACGTCGTGTCCACCCCCGGCGGAACGGAAATGCTCAAGCGATTCAATCGGCAGGTTCACTTGCTGTTCCCGTCGGTCAAGACCATCGCCGAGACGTACGCGGACAAATGGCCCCCCATTCCGAGTGTGCTGGCACCCGCTGACCGCAATCCTCAAAGCGCATCTTTGGGGTTCGACGAACTGTGGGACAACCGCGTCCGACAGGCATTGGTGCGCGCGCACTCTGGGGAAGATCGCGGGGTGTTGCACCGCGCGGCCGCTGGACTTCCAATCGATTTTTCACACCTGAAGTACTTGTTGATTGAGTATCCGGGCGCATCCTCCTGGACTCAAATTCTGCATCAGGTGGGCAATGTCGACGAGAACGAGCACACCGGTCCGCTGGCCGAAGTCGCCGACGGCAACCAGCGGCTCATTTTTCCAAGCGACCGAGGACGCGCCCGAACCCGTGCTGCCTACGCCCTTCAGTTGCTCATGCCCGGACACGTTCTCCTGCACCAAGGCGACCAGCACATGGCGACTCACTACCCCTCGCACAACATCCCCTCTACGTGGGATGACGGCCATGCCTTCCGCAGCGACACGAAAGATTGGGACGTCGACGCGATTTCCGTTCATGACAACGACCGAAAGCTTTATTGGGAACTGTCGAATCTTGATCAATCGACGCGCGAACGCAGAGACGACTACACACGGCTGTCTGACGAAACACGCCGTTTCGTTGCGCATCAGGCGACACTTTCCGAACGCGACAGGCACGACCTGACGCTCAGCGTTTCACGGGCCCAGTTTTCTGCGATGCACCAAGCCATTCTCGAACTTCGACGAGCACCCGGGTTTTCGCCGGAAACGCCCGCCTTGCATGTCGACGAGTCCGGATCTGCGATTTCGTGGGTTCGTGAGAGCCTGGAAGACGCGTTTTGGGTGGTCGGAAGCCTCGCCGATGGCCCACAGGCAGCGGTCAACCTCTGGCTACCCCCTGGCCGCTGGGAGGCGTGTTTTTCAACCGACGACCCCGGGTTTGGCGGCATCGGCGTCGCGGCGAATCCCCGCGTTTTGGAAGGCGGTCGGAGAGTCGCGCTGTCCATGCCTTCGGCAGCGACCGTGGTGTTCAAGAGGACCTCGTCCGAAACTGCTTAGCCTCTGGCGAGCGCTATGCCGGCGTCGGTGGCGCAACCGGCACGCCCATCGGGGCAGCACCTGGCGCAGGTCTGACGGGCGCCGGCTTGGCGGGCGCCGTCTCCTGAACCACCCCGAGCGGCCTCGTGAAGATGTCCACACCCAAGCCTTGGAGCAGGCCAAAGACTGGACCGAAGAAATTGGACGTCCAAGCGCCAATCCGCTTGGCGGTCTGCTCCTTGGTGCTTGGCAATTGGGCCCAGACGGCGCCAATCGCGCAGGCGGCGACGCAGAGCTGGATGAGGAACAGTTGCGCGTTTTTCGGTGTTGTGAGGCCGGTCTTTCCGAGCAGCTCTGCGAAAGCATTCGGCTCGCGTTGCTCGGGCGTCTTGCCGTCCGCGTCAGGGACATCCGGCAGCTTCGTCCCGAGTATGTCGTCGCCCGCAACACCTTCGACGCGGCTCTTCATCAAGAGACACAACATCATGCCACCGGTTATCGCGACGCGAGCGGCCATCGGAACCCGGCCGCTGTTGGACACGCCGTAGAGCGCGCCCTTGACGGTATCGATCAAGCCAGATGCCCACGACTTGCGCACGTCACGCGGAACCTGCGCGGCGTCCGCAATACGGGCGCCCATTGGGCGCGATGAGCTTGTCGAAGTGGACATGAACGACCCTTCAACTGCGGATTTCTTCTTGAATTCTCTCAGTTGATGTCTTGAAAGTTGCTGAATTGTAACGCAGGAAGTTCAACCCCTTGAAACAGACAAGTCTTCAATCATTTCAATGGATTAACTGGATTGATCAGAACGACCGGTCGCCAAAGTTTGGGCTGCGATGCACCGTGCCAGCTCTCGCGTTTGGGGATGCGACAAAAGTTCGCTCGCAGGTCCGGGCAGCGAATAAGTCCAGTTGTGAGGGCCAACAGTACCGGGTTGGTTGATCCGATTTGCATCGCCGATCAGGTCCGGCCAGGGCACGATAAGTCCGTTGCTCGCCGCCTGAAACGCCGCGCCCAAGAGCGCACCGTGAACCGCGGGTGAAAACTCACCCTCCACACGTCCTGCGGCAGCGAAGCGCGCACAAACGGCGCTGAGCGCCTCGCGTTCGTGTTGCGGCGCGGCGTGCCAGTACGTCAAGAGGTTCTCAGTGTCGTGCGTACCCGTCACGACGACCGAATTTTCAGGGTAGTGACCGGGATCAACGAATGGCTGCCCGGGTGAGTCGTACTCCCGCTCCCATCGCAAGACTTTGAGTCCGGGAACACCGGCTTCACGCAGAACGTCGCGTACCTCGGGCGGAATGACGCCAAGGTCCTCGGCAACCAGCGGCAGACCCTCCGAGGCCAGAACAGAAATCAGTTCCCGACCCTGCGCGACCTGCGCGGCCGACATGCTGAGCTCTTGGTTGTCCCCAGGAACAAACCGCCAGCTCTGTCCATCCGGTGTCCACGCACATTCTCGAAACAAGCCCACCACGTGGTCAATGCGAAGGTCGTTCACCAAGCGCTTAATCCAACGGACGCGCCGACGCATCCATGCGAAGTCGTCCTTGCGCATCGCCCCAAAGTCGAGCACGGCGTTTCCCCAGCGTTGGCCCTCGGCACACAACACATCCGGTGGTGCGCCAAGCTCAAGGCGCAGCAACTGGGCCGGGTTTGCCCACGCATCGGCGCTGTTGTGAACCACGCTAAAAGTCATGTCGCCGCAGAGCCGAACACCAAGGTTGTTCGCCGCATGCTTGAATGCGCGAAACTGCTTGAAGCCCAACCACTGTACCCAGGCATGAAAAGCCAAGCGGTCGCCAAAGCGAGCCTCAAAACCATCCAGCGCACGATCGCGGCGCGAGGCCAACGGCTTGGGCCACGCCCACCAGGGCCGCCAATCTTCCTGCTCCGAAATCGTCATAAAAAGCGTGAAGTCGCGAAGCCACCTTGATTCCTTGCCCCGAAAGGCCGCGAACTCGCGCGCGCGCGGCGTGCCCCTCGTCAGATGCTCACCGCGAAACCTGTCGAAAGCGATCTCAAACGCCTCGCTGTTCGCTTGAGTGACAGCATCGTGAAGGATGCGAGGGCTGAGTCGGGCGCGGCGAAGGCCGTCCTGCGTGCCGGGGGACAGCTGAGTTTCGCCGCCCGCCGCCACGAACTCGGGAACGAGACGCGCCGCGATGAGGTTGGGGTGAATTCCCAGAGTCGAAATGGCGCTGTACGGACTCGACTCGGTGGGTGCCGTGGGAGTCGAAGGGAAAATCATCCAGCTGCTTTGGAGCGCCACGTTGAGCCACTTGGCAAAATCAACGGCGGACCCCAAATCACCGATTCCGAAACATCCATGGTCCCTCACCGCGGCAATCGGCAAAAACACGCCCGCGGTCCGCGAGCCAGCTGGAGGAACTCTTCGGGGAGACACCCGCCCGACTTCTGGCGCAGCGGCGCTCGTCGCCAGCGCCGGGAACGAAGGGACCCAGTTGTCGTCGCTTCGGAAAACGTGAATGGCCTCCCCGCCGGAGCCGCGACGCGCCGCGGCGTGCTCGCCCGTCGGCGGTCGCACGGGAGGTGGCATGCGGGGAGTCGTCGGGGGACGCCCCTTCGTTAGCTTGTCCATTGAGAGTATTCGAGGAAAGGCATCCTCATGTTGCGTAGCCCTTACTGGTGCGCCAACAAACCCGCCCCCACGACCCCGCTGTCATCGCCGAGCTGGGCATCGACCACACTAAAGCCGACGCGGCTGGTCATTGAGGTGTATCGCAACACACCGTCCTCAATGGCTTTGCGCATGCGGGGGCAGTGCGC
>JBJXGM010000068.1:0-22929 GCA_046155985.1 Myxococcaceae bacterium
AGGACCTCGTCTTTCCGGTCATCGTCAAGCCCGTCGCCGAGGGTTCTTCCAAAGGGGTGTTGTCCAAGAGCGTGTGTAACAGCGAGCCCGAGCTGCGTGAGGTGGTCCGAGAATTGGTCGAAAAGTACCAGCAACCTGCGCTGATCGAGGGCTACATTTCAGGTCGCGAATTCACGGTCGGTCTGCTCGGTGAGCGACGCCCCAAGGTGTTGCCGCCGATGGAGATTGTCTTTACCGACACCGAGGAGAAGCAGCCAGTCTACAGCTTTCAGTACAAACTCGATTGGAACGAGCGCATTCGCTACGACGTTCCCGCGAAACTCGAAGAATCGAAGTTGGAAGTGCTGAAGTCCGAAGCACGGGCGGCATTCATGGCGCTGGGTTGCCGGGACGTCGCCCGCATCGATTTTCGAATGGACGACAAGGGGCGTGTCTACTTCATCGAGTGCAATCCGCTGCCCGGACTGACGCCTGGGTGGAGTGACTTGGTGCTCATTGCTCAGGGCGCGGGGATGGACTACCGGAGTTTGATTGGCGAAATCATGGTGGGTGCCATCCGGCGCTACAAAGAACGCGAACAACGGCGGGCTCAAGACGAGGCGGGGACGCCCCTTCCTGCGCTGATTCCTGCGGCATCCCTGCGCGCGGCTTCGACGCGCTGAGAAAGCGCCCACATGACGCGTTCCGACAAGCGGGTTCGTGTTCGAGACCTCGGCGTGGTCATCGGGCGTTTTCGCACCGGCAAGTACAACGCCATCACGGACGTTGCCGGCGTGCTTGTCGGGCATTCCACCTTGATTTCAGGCGAGGGCCCGTTGGTCGCGGGCAAGGGGCCTGTGCGAACAGGCGTCACCGCGATTCTGCCGAACAGTGGCAACATCTACATGGAGCGCGTGGTAGGCGGTGGTTTCGTCTTGAATGGCGCGGGCGAGGTCTCCGGGCTCACGCAAGTGATGGAGTGGGGGTTGATTGAGACGCCCATTCTGCTCACCAACACCTTGTCGGTGGGTGCGGTGTCCGATGCGGTGACGCGCTACATGGTCGAGCGATACCCAGGCATTGGTGCCGAGAGCGACGTCATCCTCCCCGTGGTGGGCGAATGCGATGACAGTTGGCTCAACGACATCAGCGGGCAGCACGTCAAAGAGGAGCATGTTCGCGAGGCCATCGCCAAAGCGACCAGCGGTGTGGTGTCCGAAGGGTCGGTGGGGGGCGGCACGGGGATGATTACCTGTGACCTCAAAGGCGGCATCGGGACGAGTTCACGCAAGCTGCCCGAGGTGTTGGGCGGCTACACGCTGGGCGTTTTGGTGATGTCGAACTTTGGCACCTTGCCAAGCCTTCGCGTTGCGGGCGTTCCGTTGGGCGAATCGTTGGAGTCGCAACACGGCGACTTGCCGCGGCGGGTGAACAACTACGGGTCCATCATCGCGGTGGTGGCGACCGACGCGCCGCTCCTGGCGAGTCAGCTCAATCGTTTGTGCAAACGCGTGGCACTGGGAATCGGCAGGGTAGGGAGCTACGCCGCCCATGCTTCCGGAGAAATCATCGTCGGATTTTCAACAGCGAACGTGGTTCCCCGTCGGACGCAAAAGATGGTCTACCGCGCGAAAATTCTCCTCGACCAGCGGCTCGACCCTCTCTACGAAGCGGTCATCGAAGCGACCGAAGAAGCGATTTTGAACGCGCTGTGCATGTCGCCGGAAATGAGGGGGATCAACGACCACTTCTGCCCGGCCTTGCCGTTGGATCAAGTCAGAGCCTGCGTGGACTTTCAAAAGGCCTGGCGCGCACGTCCGTGAACGTGCGCTTCACGCTGCGCGCAGCCCGTGCTAGCAAGCCCTCCTCTATGGCTACCAGCAAGAGCAAACACCGACGCAAGCGAATGAAAATCCGACAGCACTGGAAAGCGCGTGCTGGACGAAAAAAGACCGCGACGAAAAAGACCAAAGGTTGACGCATCGCACCACGCGCTCCGCCGGCTTGCGCGTGCGGGATGGACGATAGCGCGCGGGACAAGTAGACAGAGGGCCGCTTGAGCCTTCGACGAATTGGCCTGTGTCTGTTGCTGTGCCTGCCCATGACGGCGTGGGCCCAGCGCGTCCTTGTTCTTCCCTTTTCGGGAGATGCGCGTGGAACGCTTCGAGAACAAATCGAAGCGGAGCTTCGCAAGAGCGGCAAGAGCACCTTGGTGCCGCTGGTGGATCTCGACGTCGCCGCGTCAAAAGCCAAAAAGAAGACTGACGGAAGCGCGATTCTCTCGACCGCGGTGGCGCTGGCGCCGACGTTGCGGCTCTCTGCGGTTGTCCACGGGACGGTCGCCGAGCAGCTGGGTGTGCGCATCCTCGATTCGGCAGGGTCGGCCCTTTGGAGCAAAGAACTGCCGTTGGTGAACAGGAGCCTCGGTGGGGACAATGCGCGTCGTCTCGCTGCAGCCATCGATGCGGCGGCCAGAACAGGCTCGCTGAGCGTAGCGGCGGACCGACCGACTCCGTCGGGGGAAGCCACACGGGATGGGGGCGTGAAGGGCGATGCCGTCGCGTTGGCTCAGCGCGCTCCGGTACCGCTTCCTGTGGAAGTTCCAGATCCCACGCCTCCCGCGCCGCTGCGGCTTGAGGAAGAACCGATTCGCCCATCGCCCCAAGCGTCTCCGCCGGCCTCTCAAGCGGTTCCCCCGCCGGCGCCCCCGCCGGCGCCCTACGGTGGGTGGGCTTCGCCGTCGCCCGGCTCAGACGCGGGGGTGTCGTTAGCGCCGCTCGTGCCCACACCGCGGCCTTCGCCTGCACCGCCGCCATCTTCAGCTCTACCGCCGCTGTCATCTGGGCCGTCGCTATCCACACCGGCACCACAGTTCAAGATTGACATCTTGCCGCCCGGCCGGGAGTCACCCTCTGCTCAGAAAGTGCCTGAATCCGCCGCGCCGCCTGCGCCAAGCCCGTGGGCGCAGCGTCCGCCATCCGAGATTCCTTCCTCACCTCCGGTGCCGCCGCCGCCGCCGTTCGTTCCATCGGCGCCTCCGACTTCGGCAGTGCCACCCCCAGTCTTGCCGCCTCAGGAGGCACCCACGCTGCGCGAAGCGCCTGGTTTCACCGCGGAACGTTTGGAGACCTCCCCCCTGGCTGACGACCCCGCTTCGACCGCGCCACGGCGAACGACCCGTCCCAAGTCCATGGGGCCTCCGGGAACGTTGAATTGGGCGGGCGAGGCGCCGCGGCGCGCGCCCGTTGCGCGGCCACGGAAAGTTCGCGGGACGAGCGGGGCCACGGGCGCTCGGGTTGCCCCATCCACTGTGTCTTTGCGCTTCGGCGCGACGGGCACCCTGCGCAGCTACTGCGCGCGACCAGGCGTCACCAGCTGCGGCGCCTATGATGCGATGGCATCAGATGCGCGGCCTTCAGGCCAAACGGCCGACTTTGATTGGCGCCGCATTTACCCGGGAGGGTCGCTCTTTGCCGAAGTGTTCCCGGTGGCGTTCATCGACAATGCGCTCAAAGGACTCGGACTCTTGGGTGCCTATTCGCGAGGTTTTTCCTGGGCCGATCAGCCGGGTCTCACGGCTGGCGGTGAGCCGACGCGCATTCCGGTGTATTCGATTGATCAGCGCTGGCACGTGCTCGCCGCGTACCGGTGGTACTTCAGCTTCGCCAAGCCAAAACCGGTGCCAGGCTATGTGGGGGCTCACGCCGGCTATGTGCAGCGCAGCTTTGTTCCCGGTCGCCCGGCCTCGGTGTTTCTCCCGTCGACGTTTCGAAACCTGTGGGCGATTGGCGTCGATTTCAGAGTTCCTGTGCACCCTCTGGCGCGCCTCGAGCTCACAGGAAGTTGGTACTTCAACGCGGGCGTGGCGCTCGCGGACGCGGCACCCTTGGGCACACAAACGGGCAGCTTTGGCGCATCGGTGGGTGGCGGTGTCTCGGGCGATTTTGCCGGCCCCCTGGGTTATTGGGTGCATGCCGACTGGATGCGCTTTGACGACGTTTTCGAACCCGCGGGTCTCGTTTGGAGCTCGGGGGGCAGCGCCACCGAGTCATTCGTGACGGTCTCCGGCGGGCTTTCGCTCAGCTTCTAGTGCCACGGCTAGACCGATACGATGCCCTGGCGAATGCCTTCGGTGACAGCTTCCACGCGATTGTTCACGTCGAGCTTTCGGTAGATGTGTTCCAAGTGCGTTCGGATGGTGGCTTTTGAGATGTTGAGCAGTTTCGCAGCCTCGCTGTTCGAAGCACCTTTCGCGACCAGTTGAAGAATTTCGCGCTCGCGCTCCGACAGTTGCTTGGTCGGGCTTCCCTGCGGCGTGGTGTTGACTTCAGGATCCGTTGTCGTCGATTCACCGGAAGCATCTGGTGCACGGAAATGGTGCAGCAAACGTCGGGCGAGGGTGGGTTGAATCACCGTGCCGCCACTGGCGACGTCGCGAATCGCTTCCACCATCTTCTCCGCGGGAGCACCCTTGAGCAGGTAGCCCGACGCGCCGGCCTGAATCGCAGCGAGGACTTTCTCTTCTTCATCGAAAATCGTGAAAATCAACACCTCTACTTTCGGGTACAGCTGCTTCACCCGACGGGTGACCTCAATGCCGTCCATGCGTGGAAGCCCAAGGTCCAACAGCAAGACGTCAGGGGCCAACTTGGCCAATTCTTCCAGCGCGGATTCGCCGGACAGGGCGGTGCCGACAATCTCAATTTCTTCGGTCGTTTCGAGCACTTTGAGCTGGTTCTTGAGAATCTTCGCCTGGTCCTCGACAACGAAGACCCGAATTTTCGACTGGGCGGTGTCGGTCATGTGTTCGCCCCCGCGCCGCGGGTGGGGAGCGTCAGCGTCACCTGGGTGCCTTGGTTCGGCGTTGAGTCCACGATGAGGTGCCCGGAGGCTTTCGTCGCCCGCTCCTGCATGTGAATCAAACCATAGTGCCCGCTGGGCGTGCCTTTGGCGTCAAAGCCACGTCCATCGTCGCGCACCGAAAGTGCCACAGCGTCCGGAAGAAACGCCAACTGAACATCGAGGGTCTTCGCCTCGGCGTGCTTGGCGGCGTTCGACAAGCACTCTTGAAGCACGCGAAACAAAGTGAGCTGTTCATCTGGAGGCAGTTTGCGGGGTGGGCCTTGCGTGGTGAAGCGCGCGTTGAGCTGCGTGCGGTCTCGGAACGTGTTGACGTATTCTGCCAGTCCTTCAGAAAGCTCAAAATCATCACGCATCATCTGAAGACTGCGTCGAAGTTCCTCCATCGCCTCTTCAGCCGAGCCGCGCAGCTCGGTGATTTCGCGACGCAATTTGTCTTCGGACGCCAAGGACAACAGGTATTCTGACTGAATAATCAGAGAAGACAGCGACGCCCCCAGGCCATCGTGAATTTCGCGCGCCAGGCGGTTGCGTTCCTCGACAACTGCGAGATCTTTGAGGCTGGACTGAAGCGCCATCACCTCGCGCGCTGACGCTGCTTCGCGTTCGTTGAGGTACACGATGACGCCGACAATGATGAAGTCGAGCGCTGCGTACCAAAGCAAGGTGAGCAAATCGAGAGTGGCATCAGACCGGCGAAGGATCTGGTCGACACGTGTCACCACTGGAAGCGTCAGCAGCGGCGGCAAAATTGCGAGCGGCGTGGGGAAGAGAATGGCGAACAGGGTCGTGAACATCAGCTGCGTGCCGAGCAGCGGACTGCGCAGCCCCGCGCCGACCTGCGGTTTGGTGATGAGAAAAATGGTGATGATGAGGTCGAGGCAGAGGGTGACGTAGGTCAGAATGCGTCCCCACACGCGGTGTTCGATCACCAAGAAGTTCGCGACGCTGTAGAGCAGCATGGCGAAGTAGCCGGCGAAAGCGAACACGCCGCGGAGTCCGAAATGCGACGACCAGGCGGGGACGGCGAGAATCAACAGTCCCAACGAAAGAAACATCATCCGCGAGTAGAAAAGGGCCCGCGCCCGCGTCACGAAGCGGTTCTGTTCCCATGCCAGCGTTGTTTCCAAGGCGCTCAACCCCCAAGAGTCTACTCGGCGAGGGCCTTTTCGTGCGCGGTGGGTCTTGAAAGTCAGCGGTCGGAAGTGCCTTGGGCCCAGCTCATGCTATTTCGACCAGGGCCCTTTGCGTCAGGCGCAGATGAGGGCGGAAGGAGCGTCAGTGAAGCGGGCCATGGTGGTCGGGTTGGGCGGGTTGGGGTGCCCAGCCGCTTTGGCGTTGGCTGCGCTTGGGGTTCGGCGGTTTGTCTTGGTGGATGGCGATCGCGTTGAACTGAGCAATTTGCACCGTCAGCTGTTGCACGACGAAGCGGACATTGGGCGGTTGAAGGTAGAAAGCGCGCGGGACAAGCTGACAGCGCGCTTCGCCAGACTCGAGGCTCAGCTTATCCATGAGCGCGTGACGGCGAAAAACGTTCTTCATTGGATGCGCGAGGTCGATGTTGTTGTCGACGGGACCGACGACACCGTCGCCAAGTTCGCCCTGTCCGATGCGGCAGTCGCGACGGGTAAGCCTGTGGTCTACGGCGGCGCGGTGGGGTGGAACGGGCAGGCGATGACACTCTCGCGCGAAGGCGTTTGCCTGCGTTGCGTGTTTGAGGTCCCCCCGGAGGTCGCCACTTGCGCGCAGGCCGGGATTCTCGGACCCTGTGCCGGCTTTGTCGGCACCTGGCAGGGGCGGCTTGCTTGGCGGGCGCTGACCGAACCCCGGCCAGAAAAGCGCGCTCAGATGTGGCGCTTCGATGGTCTTGCCTTGATCGCACGGTCCCACGCGGTTTCGCGGGCTGGAGATTGTCAGCATGGCGACTGAAGCGGCGAGGCTTCGGGTGGATGCGCGCATCGACGTCGTGCGCGAAGTGTGCCCCATGACTTACGTGAGAACGAAGCTTGCGCTCGAGTCATTGGCGGTGGGCCAACGGCTAGAGGTTCGCCTCACCGGTGAAGAACCTCTGCGAAACGTTCCTCGCAGCGCGCAAGAAGAGGGTCATGAAGTCGAATCGTTGACGCCCGCTGGGGACGACGGCACCTGGTCGCTTGTCATTCGGAAGGGGCGGGATGCTTTCTGAGACAGCGATTCAGCGATTTTCGCGGCAAGTCCTCCTGCGCGAAGTGGGCGGCAAAGGCCAAGAACGCCTGCTCCAACAAAGCGTGCGCTTGGCGGGGGACAGCCAGGTGATGCGTCAGGCCCAAGCTTACTTGGTCGCCGGCGGCACACCCGTGGTGCAGGTCGAAGCGGACGCCAACTTTTGCGTCTGGCCAAACGTTCCGAGCGGTGCGGCGCCATGGGTTGTCGTTGCGGGCCTGAAAGGCGCTTCGGGCATACTCTGGCGCACCGAACGAGGGTGTCGTGACTGTTTTGAGCGGACGCTTCGCCGCGGTCATGCGCCCCGATGGAGGGACGCGACTGAAGACTTCCAACTCGGCGTCTTGGCGGCGCTGACCTGGCAGCGGGCGGTCTTGGGGGTGGGTGAACCCATCGGGGCGCGCATCCTTCAAGGGGAGGGCTTGGACCCCTTCCCACTCGACCGCTGCAGGCAGCACGGCAGTGAGGCGGCCGTTGCCGCGGATTGAAGCGATTGTCAAGTCGGGGGGCATCGCGTATAAGCGCGCGCCCATGGCATCCAATTCAGGCTTTGCGCTTTGGCTGACCGGCATGTCTGGCGCCGGCAAGTCCACCCTTGCGGAGTACATTGAGGCGCGCCTTCGTCAGGTCGGTCGCGCGGTTGAGGTTCTCGACGAACGTGAATTCGAAGGCGTTCTTTGGGAAGCAGAGGCCGAAAACAAGGAACAGCGTGTCAGCCATGATCGCCGCTTAGCCGTCATGGCGAACTTGCTCGCCCGCAACCAGGTGGCCACGCTTATCGCGTCGGTGAGTCCATACAAGTCCATCCGCGAAGAGAATCGCCGGTTGATTGGGCGCTACGTTGAAGTCTATGTGGACTGCCCAACAGAAAAACTGATCGCGCGAGACAGCACGGGCCGCTACAAGAAAGCGCTCGCGGGTGAGATTCCCAACTTCATCGGCATCACCGAACCCTACGAGCCACCGACTTCGGCAGAAGTCGTGATTCGGTCGGACACGGAGTCGGTGGAAGAAGGTGGGCTCCGCATCTTCCAGGCACTCTTGGATTTGGGCTACGTGTCCGGTGAAGACCTCAAGATCATCACGGGGCGCAGACTCAAGGCCAACCCGGCAGTCAAGAAGGCCCATCAAGCCAAGGCGGCGGGCAAGTCTTCGGGCAAGGTGTCCGCCAACGCTTCCGGAACCAAGGCGCGCCCCGTGCAACGCGCAGCGAAATCCAGCAAGCCGGCACCCAAGACAGCCGCCAAGCGGCGCAAATAGCGAGCCCGGCGTGCGTGAGGCACTCCTAGAGGCGCAAGAGCAGGTTCGTGATCGGCTCCGCCGGTTAGGGTCCTGTGTCGTCGCATTCTCCGGAGGTGTTGATTCGGCTTTGGTGTTGAAGGTCGCTGCCGACGTGCTGGGAAAAAGCGTCGTCGCGCTGACCGCGGTCTCTCCGTCAATGCCAAAAGAGACGCTCTCCGAAGCAGCGGCGCTCGTAGAGGAATTGGGTGTTCAGTGGCGGCGCGTCGCCTCGAATGAGCTCGCGGATCCCCAGTACGCCCAGAATCCCGCCAACCGCTGCTACTTCTGCAAGCGCGAGTTGTATCGGCTATGCCAAGACGCATGCGATGCACTCGGCATCAGCGCGATGGTGGATGGGCTAAACGCCGACGACCTTCAAGATCATCGGCCGGGGAGGGCAGCCGCCCAGGAGCGCAGCGTTTGCTCGCCATTGGCCGAAGCCGGTCTGACCAAGGTCGAAGTGCGCGCGTGGTCGAAGGCGCTGGGACTGCAAGGATGGGACCGCCCCGCGATGCCCTGCCTTGCGTCACGAATTCCCTATGGAACATCGGTGACCGAAGGACGCCTTCGGCAAATTGGTTCTGCAGAGACCGCGCTTCGCGAACTGGGGCTCCGCGAATTTCGAGTGCGGTACCACGGCGAGACTGCCCGCCTGGAAGTGTCTGCCGAAGAATTGCATCGATTTGTAGACCCGGCGTTTCGGGATCGTGCGCTCGAGGTCGTGTTGGCCAGTGGCTTCGAACGCGCCGTGGTTGACCCAGAGCCTTTTCGATCTGGGCGCCTCAACGTGTTTCGCCAAACGCCCTCACCGGTGCCGTGACAAGTCTCATGAAAGCCGCGCTGCCTGGGTGGTGGCTTTTCTGGGCGTTGACGGCGGGGGCTGTTCACGCCGCCGACTCACGGCCCACGCGGCTGGATCACCGCGGCGCAGTGGGTGGTTTCGTCGCTCTGGGCGGGCAGTACGTCAGCATCCTCAATGGCGGACGCATTGTGGAGGACGGTCTTCGGGTGCCGGTCACCGTCGGATTTAGCGTGGCGCCATTTGAATCGGGGCACGAATTGCTTTTGGCGGCTCGGGGCTCCTTTTTGAATGCGCGCCCCAGCTGGGCAGTATGGGCTGGCTACCGCATCTTTTTCGGCCAAGAGAATTGGAAGACGTTCTTGGACTTGGGTCTCGTATCCGTTGTTCGTCCGCTTTTCAGCATCGGACCGCGGATCGGCTTTGGTGTGTTGTACGACTTCGTTCCTGAAGTCGGTGTTTACGCCGCTGCAGCTGCCGAAGTTGGGGGCGGCGCGGGGTTTCGGTTTGGCGCTGACGTGGGAATCGGGCTCCAAGTCCGAACTTACTGGCTCGACTAGGGACGACTCTCAGGGGGATGCGAACGGTCTGGGCGCTGGGGTTCTGGCCAGCGGTTGGCCAGTTCGTTGACAGCTGCTTGAGCTGTGGGACGCTGTCGGTGAAAGTAGGAGGTAGCCTTGGAAGTGACGCCTCGTTTGACTTCGGTGGTGTTTCGTCTGACCCGCGCCAAGCTGGATGCGCTCAAAGCGCTGTCGAGAGCGACACGCGTGCGCCAAAGCGAGTACCTGCGCGAAGCGATTGCTGACCTGCTCGCCAAGTATCAGGTGCCCCTCGATACGTGAGGACCAGGGAAGAATCTGCAACGTCGCCGCATTGCGGTGACAAGGTTCGTCAGTAGAATGTGGGCGTCTTGAACGCCCCTGTGGACGACTCCCTGACTCAAGCCCGATGGCTCTATCGTCGTGGCGAGCTTCTGTGCGGGCCGGTGTCGACACCGCAGTTGATGGAGCGCCTCTATTCGGGCGAGGTCGACGCGAAGACAGAAATCGCGCCTTTGGGGACCGAAAGTTTTCGACGCCTCGGCGAAATGGACGTTTTTCGGCTCCACTTGGCCAAGGCCGAAGCGCAGCTTCGCGTGCACGCCTCGCACGTGGCCCACCGAACCACCAAGCAGAAACACCGAAGAATGTGGTGGGGCGTCACCGGGCTGGTGACGCTCGCGGTGTCAATTGCTGCGGCGTGGGCTGCGCGGCATTTTGCCGTTCACGGGACGCTCGAAGGGGACGCCGCAGAGACGGAAATCAGCATTGAGCCCCCGGTGATCGCGCTGGCGCAAGACCGCGCAGGGGAAGAACTGGTGGCCTACCCAGGCAGCGGGCCGCGTCGCGCCAACGGTTCGCGGGGGATGACGTCGCGGTCACCGGCGTGGGCCAACACCCCCAAGGGCAGCGCGCCTCCTGAGGAAGCGGATGGCATGCAGGTAGCGCAGTTTGATCAAACCAACATCAATGGTGTCGTCGCGGCCAAACAGGTGACGCTCAAGACATGCTTCGTCGAAGAAGCACGTCGCCAGCCTGGTTTTAGCGCGAAGATTCCGATTGAATTCGTCATTGGCAACGACGGGCGGGTGGCGAAGCTTTGGGTGGACCACCCGACTTACAAGACCAGCCCGCTGGCGGATTGCTTGCTTCGCGAGCTTCAGAAGTGGCCGTTTCGGCCGTACGCCGGAACACGTGCCACGGTGGGGTTGAGCTTCAAGATTGGCAAAGGCTAAACCGGCTGCAGCCCAAACAACGGTTTTCTTCGGCTGAGGGCCCTTTGCCTGAGGTAAGAGGCGGCCATGGACCGTCAGCGCGTCATTCAGGCCCTTCATCGCTTTCGCTCCAGCTGGCTGGAGCTCGGGCAGCTGCTTGTCGAGGTTCGGGATTCCAGTGCCTACAAGGCTTGGGGTTTCGCTTCTTTTGAGGCGTATTGCGCCAAAGAGCTCCGGCTTCGGAAACCGACCGTGTCGAAGCTGACGCGCAGCTATCGCTTCTTGTCACGCCATGAACCCAAAGCGCTTCGCGAGGCGGACGTTGGCGAGAAGGCGCCTGCCTTCGAGGTGGTTCAGGTGCTCGCCGATGCCGAAGAACGAGGGCAGCTCTCGACGGAGGAATACCGAGAGATTCGCGACAAGATCTGGAGCCCCGAACGCCCGGCGGCTGTGCTTCGGCGTGAGCTCAACTCGCGCTTTCCGCCCTCGGCACCACGCGCTATCGACGAAGGTGCGCACCTTCTGCGCTTAGCTGCTACCGCGCGGCGCGTCGCCGAAGAACTTCAAGGGATTCGTCGCGTGCCCAGAGGTCTGGTCGAGCAGGCCAAGGGGTTGGCGCAAGCCATTGAAACCCTGTCCGAAGCCGCAGCCGCTTGAAAACTGATTCTCTTTTTGCGCGAGGGAAGCGGTCTTTTTTCGGGTGTGTGTGGGGTCCCCCCTCTAATCTTGGACAAAGTGGGTGGGCTAGAGTGAGCTTCGGTTCGTACTCTGGGGCGGAGGCTGGGTTTTGAAGAAGGAGCACCACATCAATCTTTCGTGCTCGTTCTGTGGCAAGTCCCAGCGCGAGGTTCGAAAGCTTATTGCGGGCCCCACGGTTTACATCTGCGACGAGTGCATCAAGCTCTGCAACGACATCATCGCGGAGGAAAGTGATCGTGAAGAGGGCAAGCCGCAGATTTCGCTGCCGACGCCCACGGAGATTAAGGGCTTCCTGGACGACTACGTCATCGGACAGGACTTTGCGAAGAAGGTGCTCGCGGTCGCCGTCTACAATCACTACAAACGCATCTACCAGCGTCGCGCGGCGCAACGTCCGCGCCCGGGCAGCAAGTCGGGTGCCGCCGAAGACGTCGAGATTTCCAAGAGCAATATTCTTCTCATCGGCCCGACGGGTTCGGGCAAGACGCTTCTGGCGCAGTCTTTGGCGCGTTTTCTCAACGTGCCATTCACCATCGCCGACGCCACGAGCCTCACTGAAGCCGGTTACGTTGGTGAAGACGTCGAGAACATCATTCAGAACCTGCTTCACAACGCCGACTACGACGTCGACAAGGCGGCGCGCGGCATCGTTTACATCGACGAAATCGACAAGATCGCCCGAAAGGGTGACCTGCCGTCGGCAACCCGCGATGTGGGTGGCGAAGGCGTTCAACAAGCCTTGCTCAAAATTATCGAAGGCACGCGCGCCAGCGTCACGCCGCGTGGCGGCAAGAAGTACAACCAGCAGGAATACGTTCAGGTCGACACGAGTAATATCTTGTTCATTTGCGGAGGCGCCTTCCACGGCTTGGACGGCGTCATTCGCCGCCGGGTAGGGGACAAAGGCCTTGGCTTTGGTGCGAAAATCGCGAGCAAAGACGAACGCTCAGTCGGCGAAGTCTTGCGCCTCATCGAACCCGAAGACCTGTTGCGATTTGGGATGATTCCCGAATTCGTGGGTCGCCTGCCGGTATTGGCCACGCTCAACGACCTCAAGGAAGACGACCTCGTCACCATCCTGACGCAGCCCAAGAACTCGCTGACGAAGCAGTACCAAAAGCTGTTTGAGATGGAGAAGGTGAAGCTCAGCTTTACCCGTGAGTCCTTGCGCGCCATCGCCCGTGAAGCCATGCGCCGCAGCGCGGGTGCCCGTGGCCTTCGCGCCATCATGGAAGACGCGATGCTCGACATCATGTACGACATCCCGTACCGCGAAGGCGTGAAAGAGTGCAGAATCACTGAAGCTGTCATCACCAAACGCGAAGGCCCTCAGCTGGTGATGGAGAAGGAAAAAAAGACCGCGTAGCACGTCGTGGCTCTTTTCAGTTGGGCGGGGAAGCGGCTGACCGAACGTGTGAGCGACTACGACTGGGTCACTCGCACCGTTGTCTTCATCTCTTTGCCACTCTCGGGGTCGTGGGCGCGCATCGTCAGGATGCCTTCGATGTTGACATCGAAGGTGACTTCCACCTCTACGGCGCCGGCCTTGGCGGGGCGGATGCCGGAGAAGGTGAATTCTCCTAAGAGCTCATTGTGGACGACCCGGGGTTGGTCGCCCTGAAAGATGCGCATCGCGAGTTCAGTCTGATTGTCGAAGCTGGTCGTGGCGCGAAGCTGCTTGGCGTTTGGAATCGGTGCGTTGCGCGCGAAAACGGGGTGAAAGCTGCCGCCGGCCTTCTCCAATCCAATCGCCATCGGGATGACGTCGAGCAGTTGGATGCGCAGGTTGGAGTTGTCTTCCAACGAATGGGCGTACAGCGCAGCGCCCACCGCCACGGCTTCGTCTGGATGAACGCCCTTGGACAAGGGCTTGCCGAAAAACTTCGTCAGGCGGTCTTGTACCGCCGGCATTCGTGTTTGACCGCCGACCAAGAGGATTTCGTCCACCTGCCTCGTAGACAGCCCTGAGTCCACCAAAACTTGGGCGACGATTTTGAGGCTTTTTTCCACCAACGGTCCGGTCATGTCTTCGAGCTGCTTGCGCGTGAACTTCATCTCGATGTTCAAAGGCTGGCCTTGCGGTGTCATCGTGATGAAGGGAACGTGGAAGGGCACTTCGTCGCGCGCGGACAAGTCGCACTTGGTGCGTTCGGCCAGGTCTTTGATGCGCTGCATGGCGACGGGGTCGCCCGACAGGTCGATGGCATGCTTTGACGCGAAATCTTTGAGAATGTGTTCGATCATGAGGTTGTCGAAGTCGATGCCACCCAAAAAGATGTCGCCGCCGGTGGCTTTGACTTCGAAAACACGGTCGCGGATTTCGATAATGGAGACGTCGAAAGTGCCGCCACCCAAGTCGTAAACGGCAACGGTTTCTTTTCGGCCTTTGCCGACGCCGTATGCGAGCGCGGCCGCAGTCGGTTCGTTGATGATGCGAACGACTTCGAGGTTGACGAGTTTCCCGGCGTCTTTGACGGCCTGCCGCTGGCGGTCGGTGAAATACGCGGGCACTGTGACCACTGCACGGTGAATCGGAATTTGAAGGTGGTTGGAAGCGACGTCGCGAATCTTGTTCAAGATACGCGCGCTGACTTCGTGGAGTGAAAACGCCTTCATCGCGACATCGACAACGACTTCGTTTCGGTCACCGGCGCGAACAGCGTAGGGAATCACCTTGCGCATGGCGTCGACGACGTCGCTCTTGAAAGGCCGTCCAATGAGTCGCTTTGCGGCGTAGACGGTATTGCGCGCATTGAGCTGCCATTGCCGCTTGGCCTCGTGCCCAATGAGCTCGTTGCCTTTCTCGTCGATCGCGAAGATAGAGGGGATGGTGTAGTCGCCCCCTTTGTAGGGAATGAGCTTCACGTCGCCATCCCCTTGCACAATGGCCGCGCAAGAGTTCGTGGTGCCTAAATCGATGCCGATGATCGGAGCAGACTTGTCCATTGTCGAGGGTTGGGAGTCTAGCGCGTCTGTGCGGCTTGGCGACCTCGTGGCCAGTCTTCACGTGGCGTCTGCCCACACAGCCCTACCCCGCGCAGCGCGCCCGTACCTTCGAGGGATGGCGGGCTTTGGAATCCGGGGGTTAAATCGGCTTTCGGAGGCAGGACATGGAAGCCAAAGGCTTTCTCAAGACGGTTGGCGAAGAAGTCCGAAACGACTTCACGAAGAACCGCAGCATCCTGTCGTACGAGGAATACGTTCAGCTATTCCTTCAGTGGCCCAAACAGCAGACACGCAACGCGGCGCAATACCTGCGCGATATGATGGACCATTTTGGGACTGAGCTGTTGGAGCACCCGGCGGGCCGTCTTCGCCGATTCAAGTTGTTTGACCTCACCGAAGGGGAACGCGAAGGGCGGATCGCTGGACAAGAAGAAGTTCAGAACGCCATCTACCGGGTTCTCGGCAATTTCGTGCGGACCGGGCGGGCGGACAAGCTCATTCTTCTGCATGGGCCCAATGGTTCCGCGAAATCGTCCATCGTCGACGCGCTCAAGCGCGGGGCCGAACGCTATTCTCGCGTGCCCGAAGGCGCGCTGTATCGGTTGAACTGGGTGTTTCCGACCGAGAAGCTCGTGAAAGGGTCGATTGGTTTTGGGGAAAAGATTTCGGGGGCGGGTGAGCTGGCGACGTATGCCCATCTCGAGTCAGAGAACGTCGACGTTCGGTTGTCGTGTGAGGTGCGGGACCATCCGCTGTTCGTTGTCCCGCGCGAAGAGCGGCAGCAGCTCATTGCGCAAGCGATTCCAAATCCGAAGCCGGACGAAAGCGATGTCGCTCAATACGTGTCGCGCGGCGAACTGTGCCCCAAATGCCGGTCCATCTACACGGCGCTCCTTGCCTCTTACAACGGTGACTATCTGAAGGTCTTGCGGCACGTTCAGGTGGAGCGTTTCTACCTTTCGCGGCGGTACCAAATTGGTGCCGTGACAATTGAACCGCAGGTCAGCGTGGACGCAGCTGTTCAGCAGGTCACGGCGGACCGGTCTCAGGCGAATCTGCCACCCGCGCTTCACAACACGGCGTTGTTTACACCGCATGGACCGCTGGTCGCCGCAAACCGAGGCATTGTCGAATACTCCGACTTGCTGAAGCGGCCGCTGGAAGCCTTCAAGTACCTGCTCGGGTTTTCCGAGACAGGCGAGGTGCCGTTGGATCATTTCGTGCTGCAGTTGGATGAAGTGCTCATCGCTTCGTCCAATGAGAAGCACTTGGCGGCCTTCAAAGAGTTACCCGACTTCGCATCGTTCAAGGGGCGCATCGAGCTGGTGCGTGTGCCCTATTTGCGGCGCTTTCGGACCGAACAAGAAATCTACGACGCACAGATTGGTCCCCAAACCGTAGGAAAGCACGTGGCGCCTCACGCCACGGCTGTTGCTGCAATGTGGGCCGTCTTGACCCGACTCAAGAAGCCGGTGGTCGAGCGTTACGCCCAAGACGCGAAAGAGCTCGTCGACGGTCTGGGTCCCGTGGACAAACTCAAGATGTACGACAAGGCACAGCCGCCGGATCGCCTGAATTTGTCACAGGCCAAAGCCCTGCGCGCCGTACTCCAAAACCTGTATCAAGAGTCCGAGCCTTACCCAAACTACGAAGGGCGCAGCGGCGCGTCCGCGCGCGAAATCAAGACGGCTTTGTTCAATGCCGCGCAGCATCGCGACTTTAAGTGCTTAAGCCCGCTGGCCGTACTCGCAGAGTTGTCCGCGCTGGTCCGGGACAAAAGCGTGTACGAGTTTCTGCAGCAAGACGTCGTCGACGGGTACCACGACCATGAAGAGTTTCTCCGGGTCGTAGAAGCCGCGCTTCTCGATTGGGTGGACGGAGAAGTTCGAGAGTCCATGGGACTGGTTTCCGAAGCCCAATACCGAGACTGGGCCGAGCGCTACGTCCAGCACATGTCGCACTGGGTCAAGGGCGAAAAGATGCTGAATCGCGTCACCGGTGAAACCGAACGTCCGGACGAGAAGCGGATGAGTGAGTTTGAGGCCATTGTCATGCCCAAGGGCGAGGACGCTGGGGAGTTTCGGCGGGGTCTCATCGCGCAAATTGGCGCACACAAAGTCGACCACCCCGACGAACGCATGGACTATTCGCAGATTTTTCCCGAACTGTTCCGGCGCATTCGCGAGCACTTCTTTGAAGAACGCAAACGCGTTCTTCAGCGCAACGCCGAAAACGTCTTGAAGTTCTTGTCCGAGGACAAGGCTCAACTGTCGACGAAGGAACGCAGCCAAGTCGAAGAAACGCTCCAGGCCATGCACAAGCGCTACGGCTACTGCGAACACTGCGCGAAAGACGCCATCTTGTTCGTCATGCGCAAGCGCTACGCGCAGTAGACGAACCGCTGTTTAGATGTTCCGCGCGCCGTGGTCGTCCCAGCGACCAAAATGCGCGAAACATCGCGCTGTCGAATCGGCTAGAAGTGCAGCGTCAGCTCGGTGGCAAGGAGGGAGTCGTGGCGCGCAGCTCGTGGGACCAATACTTCATGGACATCGCACGTCAGGTGGCGACGCGCGCGACGTGTGACCGCCGGCACGTGGGGGCGCTTTTGGTTCGCGATCGCACGATTTTGTCGACCGGATACAACGGCAGCATTCGTGGGCTGCCGCACTGCGACGAAGTCGGGCACATGATGGAAAACGGCCACTGCGTCGCGACGGTGCATGCCGAAGCCAACGCTGTCCTGCAGGCGGCGAAGAACGGCGTGAGCATCGACAACGCCATCCTCTACACCACCGCCAGTCCCTGCTGGCCGTGCTTCAAGCTTGTGGCTAACGCCGGCACGCGCCGCATCGTTTTTGGCGAGTTTTATCGAGACCAGCGCATCTTCGATTACGCCGCGCGGCTTGGAATCGAGCTCGTTTCGCTGGAGGCGAAAGAGACCAAGTAGCTTCAAGGACTTGCGAGGCTAAATTCTGGTCAGAAGTTCAGTGTCCTGAAAAGTCATACATCTCTTGACCAGAACACCCGCTCAGTGCAATAGTTCGCGACCTTTTTCCCAGCGAACGCTGCGTCATGAGGGTAATCCAACAGAAGGGTTAATAAACGGATGACTGACTCATACGCGCTGCATGTTTTCGCTGGTAAGGGTGGCGTCGGAAAGACCACTTTGGCCTGCGCGCATGCGCTGCAGCTGCTGAAAGATCACCCCAAGGACAAGATTCTCCTCGTTTCGGCGGAGCCCGCGGGGTCGCTGTCAGACTTGCTGAAGAAGAAACTTTCGCCCATGCCGCAAAAACTTCTTGGCGGCAAGGGGAACGGGGGGATTTTCGCGGCGGAGCTTGGGCCTGAAATAGCCCCCGAACTTTTTCTGAATGCGCATTTGGCTGCTCTGAAAGCAGCGACGCCAAAAGGTGCTTGGCTGACTGAAGAAGACATGCGGACGGCCATCGGCGCTTCGACCGCCGGGCTGGAAGAATTGGCGTGGCTTGTTCAGGTGAGTGACTGGCTCGACGCGCAGGAGTTTCAGCGCATCGTCGTTGACGCCCCGGCGACCAGCCAATTGATTCGAACGTTGGACATGCCGCTCGCCGCACGAAAGGCAGCTGCCGTCGTCCGCGGAGGCCTTCCCAAAGGGAAGAAGGACATGGCGCCACCATCGTCAGGGCCTGAAGGTGCGTTGGAGGTCTCGTTGGCGCGTCTGGAGAAGCCGCTGACGCTGTTGCGAGACACTGCACGCACGGCACTTCACCTCACGGCTTTGGCAGAGCCTGTTCCTGAGGCGCAGACGCGCCTTTTGTTTGCCCAGTTGCGCGAGCGAAGTTTCCCGATTCGCGACATCGTTGTGAACGCTGTTGAAGACCGTGACGGTTGTTCGGCGTGTCAGGGGCGTCGCGGGTTGCAGGCGCCACACGTTCGCAAGTTCCAGGCGCTCGACAAGACCATGGTCCTTCAGCTCATTGCGCGCCGCGAACTGGCACCGCGCGGCCTCGATGGTCTGGCGCAACTTGGCGAAGAGTGGGCGAGCGGCAAAGAAACCAAGGCGCTCGAATTCACGCCTGCCGAAGGGCCACCGGCTCTTGTGCGTGCACCCTCGATGCCGCCGATTGCTGCACCCCCCTTGCCGCCGACAAGACTCATCTTTTTTGTGGGGCAGGGCGGTGTGGGCAAGAGTTCATGCGCCGCCGCGGCCGCAGTCACGCTGACCGAAAAGGAAGGGCCGGTTCTTCTAATTTCAACCGACCCTGCGCACTCGCTTTCGGACGTCCTGTTGAGCCGGCTGACCGACACCGAAAGCCAGGTCAAAGGGACCAAGGGCCTGTACGCTCGAGAGCTGGACATGGCGGGGTGGTTCAATGGGCTTCGAAAGCGCCTCAAGGAGCGCGTGGAAAAAGTGCTCGAGCCGAAGACGGCAGAAACGTCTGCGGACCGTGAACTTTTGAGAAACCTTTTGGACGCAGCGCCCGCGGGTATCGAAGACTTGGCAGCTGTCTCTGCGCTGGCGGATGCGCTCGTGCAGGAGCGATTCAAGCGCATTGTGGTGGACCCGGCGCCTGCATCGCATGTTGTCAGGCTTTTGGAACTGCCTGAATTGGCGAAGGGTTGGCTCGGTGCGCTTCACACGGTTTTTGCCAAGTACCGTAACCGCGGACTGGGGCCTTTGGCGGATGAACTTCTGGCGATGCAAACTCACCTTAAGCGGTTCGAGGCAGCGTTGCTGACGCCGAATGAAGCCCGGTTTGTCGTCGTGACGCGCGCCGAGGAGCAGTCCGCGCCTCGAACCGAGCGCTTGGTGGAGTACCTCAAGGGCAAGAAGGTCGCGACGGAACGGGTCTTGGTCAATCGCGTGCTGCCCAAGAGCACCTGCGTGAAGTGCGAAGAGCGCCGAAAAAACGAACTTCTTGCGGCGAAATTGATCGAAAAACGCATTGGCCTGCAAGTCACTGTGGCGCCAGCGTTGGGGCGCCATCCAGCGGGGTTGCGTGAGCTCAAGGCGTTTCGAACGTCCTGGTATGCACTTTCTGCGACCTCTAAGGTCAAAGCAGCGTAAGAGCATCGGCCGTCGTAGCGAACACTGAGCCTAGGTTGGAGCACGAGATGGCCACGGCAATCACGTATGCACTGGACTTTGAACGGCCGCTCATCGAGCTCGAGCGAAAAATCGACGACTTGAAGGCCCTTTCGGGATCAGGTGCGGCCGACTTCAATTCGGAAATCGCCAAGCTGGAGAAGAAGGCGAAGAAGCTTCAAACCGAAATTTTCAGCGATCTGTCGCGTTGGCAGGTGGTTCAGCTTTCGCGCCACAATGCACGGCCCTATTTCCTCGACTACGTCGGTTTTCTTTTCAGTGACTTTGTCGAGCTGTGTGGTGATCGGCATTTTGGCGAAGACCCCTCCATTGTGGGTGGGTTTGCACGATTCGAAGGACGACCCGTCCTGGTGATGGGTCACCAAAAGGGACGCAACACCAAAGAGAACATGGCCCGTAACTTTGGGATGCCTCGGCCCGAGGGGTACCGAAAGGCGCGACGGCTCATGGAATTGGGTGAGCGGTTCCGGCGTCCGATTTTGACGTTCATCGATACACCGGGCGCATACCCCGGCATCGGCGCCGAAGAGCGTGGGCAAGCCGAAGCGATCGCGGTCAACCTTGAAGTCATGGCGCGTCTCGAAGTGCCGGTGATTTCGACCGTGATTGGCGAGGGTGGCTCAGGTGGCGCGCTGGCGATTGGTGTAGGCAACCGCGTTTTGATGCTCGAAAACAGCATCTACTCGGTGATTAGCCCCGAAGCGTGTTCTTCGATTCTCTATCGCGACGCGAGCAAGGCGGAACGCGCGGCAGACTCGCTGAAACTCACCGCGAAGGACCTGTTGTCGATGAAAGTCATCGACGAGGTGATTAAAGAACCCTCGGGTGGGGCCCATCGCGACCCGGCTCGTGCGGCAGAGGCGTTGGGGCGTGCGCTTCGCAGGCACCTCGGCGCACTCGAAGGCCTTTCGGGAGAGGCCCTGGTGGCGGACCGCTACAAGAAGTTTCGCGCCCTGGGCGTGTTCGGAGAGCGCTAGCGCGTCATGCGACCCTGGGTGCTTTCGCACATTGAGACGCTTCAACCGTATGTGCCCGGCAAACCCATCGCCGAAACACAGCGAGAGTTTGGGTTGCGCGACGTCGTGAAGTTGGCGTCGAACGAGAATCCGCTTGGGCCCTCCCCACTGGCGAAAGCCGCGATGGCGGAAGCGCTGGGCACGCTGCATCTCTATCCAGACGCCTCTAGCCACGACCTCTCGCGAAAACTTGCGGTTCGGCTTGGCGTTCGACCCGAACAGATTGTCTTGGGCAGCGGTTCGAATGAAGTCATCGAGCTTCTGATTCGAACCTTCATGGTGCCTGAACGTGATGAGGCACTCGTCGTTCGGGGCTCATTCGTGATGTATAAAGTGTCGCTGCAGGCCCACGGGCGAAATTTCGTCGAAGTCCCGATGAAGGCGGGCTTTCAATACGACTTGGATGCGCTGGCCGCGCGCCTGGGGCCGAAAACACGGATGGTGTTTTTGGCGAACCCCGACAATCCGACCGGCACGGCGTTTCCGAAAAGTGCATTCAGTGCGTTCATGGCGAAAGTGCCCAAGGCCTGCCTTGTTGTCCTCGACGAGGCTTATTTTGAGTACGCGCAAGGGGGGGAGTTGCCCGATGGCATTGCGGAACTCTCGCGATACCCCAACCTCGCTGTACTGCGCACCTTCAGCAAAGCGTACGGGCTCGCAGGGCTGCGTGTGGGCTACGGCGTCATGCAGGCGGAGTTGGCCGGCTACCTGCACCGTTGCCGCATGCCGTTCAACGTGTCGACGCTTGCGCAAGTTGCAGCCCTGGCGGCACTCGATGACTCGGCCCACGTGGAGAAAACGCGCATGTTGACGCGCCAGGGAATCTCAGAAGTGACGCGCGCTTTGCGTGGATTTGGCGCGCAGGTGCCGGACAGTTTCGCCAACTTTGTGTTCGCTGACTTTGGCCAGCCTGCGCAGCCCCTGTTTGAAGCGCTCTTGCGAAAGGGTGTCATCACACGCCCGGTGGCCAACTATGGCTTTCCGAATGCATTGCGCATTTCCGTCGGTCTAGAAGCCGAAAACCTGCGCCTGTTGGCGGCACTCAAAGAGGTTCTCTAAACCATGTCCCAGAGGCCCTTCATTGTGGCCATCGACGGCCCTGCCGGCGCAGGCAAGTCGACGGTTTCCAAACTTCTTGCCCGACGGTTGGGTTTCTCGCTGGTGGACACGGGCGCGATTTATCGCTGCGTTGCGGTGGCGGCGACGCGCGGTGCCATTGGGCTGGAGGACGACGCCGCGCTGGGGCAACTTCTTGAGCGCGTTCGGATTCGTTTTGAAGTCATCGACAATGAGAACCACGTTTTTTTGGGCGACGAAGACGTGTCTGCGCAGATTCGGACGCCTGCAATCTCCATGGCGGCCTCGAAAGTCTCCAGCCGCCCCGTTGTGCGCGAAGGCTTGTTGTCGTTGCAGCGACGGTTAGCGCTCGCAGCGCCAAAGGGCGCTGTCTTGGAAGGGCGAGACATCGGCACCGTGGTGTTTCCGGATGCCGACGCCAAGTTCTTCTTGGACGCCCAGCCGGACACGCGCGCGCGGCGGCGCTACGAAGAGCTGTTTCAGCGCGGCGCTGAAACATCGATTCAAGATGTTCTGAGCGACCAAACCCGCCGCGACCGCGACGACGCTTCTCGCGAGGTCGCCCCACTGAAGCCCGCCGCGGACGCCCTTCAGCTCGATTCAACGGTGATGCCGCTGTCTGAGGTGGTGAAAACGATTGAAGGCGCGATTCGCCAAAAGCTGACGAACGCGCCCTCCACAGAGAGCTTGCCCCGGGGCAAGTGACCGCGCCCGTACTCTTCATTCAAGCGAGGGCTTCAGGTCGCCGCTGGGGTGGAGCGATGGATGCTCAGGCCTTTGCCTGCGATTATTTTGGGGAACCCGAGCCATCGCGCGTCTTGGGCGCAGCCGCCTGCCGATTGGACTCTTCCACCACGGCGCGCGCGAGCCCTCGGGCCATTTGGACGACAGTTTCGAGAGCAACGCGGTTCCACTTCAGGCCCTGAAGGGCCCTTCGTATCGCGAGCTCTTGAGGTCCCGTCCCCATCTGATGGAACGCAATCGGGTCTTTGATGCCGAGCTTACCGAGAAGGGAAGCGCCCAAGTTCCGCATCGCCGACGCATCTGGCCCCGACGGGACCGAGGCTTCGTGTCCCACTTGGGCGGAGACGACCGCAGTCCCCGCCGCGTCGGAAGACGCTTTGGGTTCGTTGGCGGGGGGTGAACCGTGGTTCGAATGAGGTGGGGTGACGAGCTTCACGTGGACTTTCTACTCCCGCACGAGCGGAGTGGTGTCTTTAGGGTGAGTCGG